>JAAYKM010000045.1 GCA_012522415.1 Deltaproteobacteria bacterium
CTCGGATACAAACTGGATGAATACCTGGGAACAGCACCGAATTTCATGTTCGGCCTCTTCTTCCTTGCCCTGTTCACCTCCATCGCAAGACTCTTCAGAGAAGCCTGGATCAAAAAAAAGGACGTCTGAGCACCTTCGAAGGATCAAGCCCCTCTGTTGAAATTCAGGGGGGCTTTTCTGTTCTTTCCCGGTAACGGCCGATCGATCTTTCGGTTCCCGGGGAAAAGGACCCGCAGAAGCGGGCCTAAAGCTTCCTGATTCTTTTTTGGTAATCCCTTGCTCCGCGGGAACTCCTTCGCGCGGGACCTATCTTTTTCGTGCCCTTCCCCGCACGTTCCCGGGTCCCTTCATATGCTTCCGGCTCCGCGGGGAAAGCGGTCCCTTCATAAAATCTCCTCACGGCCCTTTCAAACTCGGGCGAAGAAATCGACGAGGTCCCCTGGCGCACGACATGACGCGAGATATCCCGGTCGGATGTCACCACGACCGTCTCCGTTCCCCTCCGTTTTTCCACCATTTCCTTGATCACGTCATCCGCTTTTCTCCCCCGCCGTGAATACACGATGTCGATGTCCCCCTGACGATCCCGTTCTTCCCGGGGGCTGTCGCCGTCCCAAGCATCAAAGACGATGGTTATGGCATGGCCCCGTCCCCGTTTGTACGGCATCAGAAACTGAATCAGGGCATTTCGTCCGGCCTCCAGGCTCCGACGGTCCGCGGACCTCAGGTGATCGGACTGACGGATCAGGTTGTAGCCGTCGATGATGATATGCATGATCCCTCCGGCCCATGAATTGGCTCTTTCGTTCTCCCGATTATCCTTACCCCTACGGGATTGTCCGACGCAAGAGGGAAAACCACATCCTCCAGACCATGTACAAACCAACGGGCCCCCCGCCAGGGAAACGGCATGAGGTTTACGGCCCCCCGGACTCACAGGACAACCCGCTCACGGATTTCCGACCTGAGCCGGTAGAGGGATCAGCGAATACATGGATCCGCAAATTTTTACCTCACCGGGGGCTTAGGCAAGGCGACCCTTTCGTTACCCCCAACGATCCCTGGATCGAGCTACCCGGAAAACGCACATAAAAAACCCCCCCTTAGGATCACTGATTCAAAAGGGGGGGTGATGAACTTACCGGCGTGCGGCCTGACACGTACCAACCACACGTTTTCTAACTTTTCAAATCATCAGGAATTAGAAGTAGTATTTGATTCCCCAAGTGGCGAAAATACCGTCCATGTCGAGGTCAATATCTGCTACCTTGCCAAGGCCACTCACCCTGATGTCTGAATCTGTATCTACATAATTATAACCCACGTCGAAGTTGAAGGCCACCTCCGGCATGAAGGGCAGGCTGAATTCCGATCCGACCAACGCCCCGATCTCCCAGAAATCGGGATCAAGCTTTACCTTGGTATCACCGACTCGAACCTTGAGGTCTGCTTCACCGTATCCGAATTTCATGCCGACGTAGAAGCGGCTGTTGGGTTTCACGACCAGCGCGTACATGGGCTTGAGTTCAATAAACCACACATCCGCATCGATATTGCCCATACGCCCCATGCTACTCACTCGAACATCGGCGTCAACTTCACCAAAAAAGAAATTCCCTTCCAAACCGAAATTGTCACCGAACCAGCCGCGCACCGATATCCCATTCACATAATCCCCGGAAAGCAGCCCCTGGTAGCCGACGCCAACCCGGTTGGACAGATAGTTCTGGCCTTCCGCCAGTACCGGCCCTGCGGCCAGCATCATCAGCAACACCGTTACCAAACAAACAAAAAAACTCTTCCTCATTTTTTTCCTCCTGTTCTATATTTCCGGATATACTGGATATCCAATAAACAACTGAAATGGTACATCCCCTCGCTGACTGCCGAGGCAATCGAACCTATCGCCTTTTTATCGCTCTTTGTCAAGCATTTATTCTGGCTCGCGATGAACCGTTCACACCCTTTCACATCCCCTTCAGGAGAGTCGGCAGGAGGCGAAAATAGAGAAAATCAGGGTCAGCATACCTCAGACCTCCGAAGAGGGCAGAATTTGCTTTCCTTTTTCATGGGGGGAGTATAGAAACGAAAAGGCCTGCCTCCTTCCCCCGGGACACACCGACGGCGAAGGGGAGCCTCTCCGGCCGATGGACGGCATCAAGGCTCATCTTAACCGATGGGAATGATGGTTCGTGACCCTTCATTCATCATATTCGGGCCATGTCATGACTGAACCATTTCCAGGCCCAAACAATGAGTGGGTATTCCATGTTACCAAAATGTATCGACCTGGCCATGTTTTTGAACCGGGGTGTTACAAGAGAGAAAGGGAAATCACGATGGAGATCAAATCAATCGACTTAATTTACTTTTCTTCAACGCATGCCACAGAAAGGATCGTCAAGACGATCGCCGAAGGAATTCACGCTCAAATCAGGGGAACGTATGATCTGACACCCCCCCGCGCCTCCGAAAAACCCCCACGGGCATCCCATTGCAATCTGGCCATTATCGGCTCTCCTGTTTATGCGGGGCGCCTTCCGGAAACGATGGTTTCCAGATTCCGGATCAGGGGTTCCTCAACGCCTGCGGTTCTCGTCGCGGTTTATGGGAACCGGGCTTATGAAGATGCCCTGCGTGAACTGAACGATTTGGCCATCCTTGCGGGCTTCATCCCCGTTGCCCTCTCCGCCTTTCCCGCCGAGCACTCCTTTTCGACACGGGAATTGCCCATCGCTGCGGGACGGCCGGACTTGCAGGATCTCGTGAAGGCTAAAATGTTTGGAGAAAGGGTGCTTGAGATCATTTCGTCGCTTGACGCCCCTCATGACATGCTTTTGCCGACTCCCCCCGGAAATTTCCCCTATAAAGATGCCCGGATATTTTCGGGTATCACGCCATCCGTCGATGAAAAAAGCTGCACAACATGCCTGACGTGCGTATCGGTATGCCCGACCGCCGCCATTCCTCAGGACAATCCCCTGACAACCGACCCGAACCTGTGCATCCGCTGTTCCGCCTGCATCAAGGCGTGCCCGGAGGGTGCCAGAAGAATGGATCATCCAAAGATGAGGCAAATTGCAGAGTTTTTGCACAAAAACTGTAATGACCGAAAAGAACCCGAATTTTATGTGGGGAGCATCGCCGATCCGAAAATCGAAAAGACACGATAAATCGCCATGACCACGATAAAAGAAAACGAAAAGGTTATTTAAGTTGACGGAAATCAAAAAAACCCTATAAAAAGAGGTGGGAAGCACCAGAACCATCTACCAAATAAAAATAGGAGGGGTTATGAATTCAAGGCTTTCTTTGTTCTGCATTTTGAGTCTTCTTGTTCTTCTTCTTTCTGGTTGTGCGACCATGATCAGAGGGGCATCACAGGAAATCTCAATCGCGAGCAATCCGAGCGGTGCAAGCGTAAAAATTAACGGCATGCCAAAAGGCAGCACCCCAGTCATGATTATGCTTCCGCGTGGTGATAATCAGTTTGTCCGGATCGAATCTCCCGGTTATGAGCCATATGAAATAGTCCTTGAAAACTACTTCAGGCCATACGCCCTGTCCAATCTACTTCTTTTCCCTTTTATGCCGGTCGGGGTGATAATCGACAAGGTGAATCGGGTTGACTATACCTATACGCCCAGCTCAATCAACGCCGTGCTGATGCCGCTCTCGAGGAGAGACGATGTCCCTCCGGTACAATGAAAAGCGTGGCTGTTACGAGATGGATATCCGTAACGGACGAACGGGACCGCGCCTCCAGCGATGACTGGGCCGCGAAGTCACGAAAGAGGAGGCCCAGCAGCTCCACGACAATGCAGAGAGGACCTACAAACGGAACCGAGAACCAAAGCTCGACGATTGATTGATTCAGCATCCTATCCCAGAATAAAGAGAAAACAACATGTCCGCAGGAAAACACAGCTCGCCCGACCTGACCCGTATAACCCTCCAGGTGTTTCTCATTACGGCGCTGATCATCGCAACTTTCTGGATCTTGAGGCCTTTTCTGCCATCGATGATCTGGGCGGCCATGATTGTGGCGTCGACCTGGCCTCTCATGCTGAAGATGGAGGCCCGGCTTTGGCATAAACGGGCTCTGGCCGTGTCGGTCATGACCCTGATGATCCTGCTTTTTTTCATCATACCCTTCTCTCTCGCCATTGCGGTCATCGTTGAAAACGTCGATTATATCACCTCATGGAAGCATGCGTTCAGGCTGGAAACGATGCCCGCCGTGCAAGACTGGCTGACCGGCATTCCCGTTGTCGGGCCAAAGCTGGCGACTGGGTGGCGCGATTTTGTGGGTGGGCCTGAGGGTTTGTCGGCTCGTCTCGCCCCTTATGCCGGGAAAATGCTGACCTGGTTTCTATCCAAAGCGGGAAGTGCCGGCATGATCGCGTTGCAGTTTCTTTTTACCATCATCATGGCCGTCATCTTTTACGCAAAAGGCGAGGTTTTTGCCACAGGATTCATCCGCTTTGCCAGGAAACTCGGGGGGGCTCACGGAGAAGAAGTCGTTCTGCTCGCCATACAAACAATCAGAGGGGTTGCCCTTGGGGTGGTCGGCACGGCCCTGATCCAGTCATTCCTGGCGGGCCTCGGCGTGGCTGTCTGCGGCGTCCCCGCCGCCGCCGTCCTGACAGCCATCATGTTCATGCTGTGCATTGCCCAGCTCGGTCCAAGCCTGGTACTCATACCCGCAATAATTTGGCTCTACTACAGTGGGGAAACGACCTGGGGAACCGTCCTTGTGGCATGGGCCGTATTTGTCAGTACTTTCGATAATTTTGTCCGGCCGTTTCTGATCCGAATGGGCGCCGACTTACCTTTCCTTCTGATATTCCTCGGGGTAATAGGCGGGCTGGTCGGCTTTGGTGTAATCGGTCTCTTTGTCGGGCCCGTCTTGCTTGCCGTCACCTATCGCCTGCTCGCGGCGTGGGTGGACCGCTCAGACGAGAATCCAGGCTCCATGGATACGGAGGAGGACCCCGGAATGCCCCGTAGAGAACCGGAACATCAGAAATTTTAAGGTTCCTTTGCATTTGACATGCCTTATCGACTTGCCTATAGTCCCGTTGGCCCCCAATATGGCGTTACTGCGTATCTGGGTTCGTAGCGAAAAGGGAAACGAGGTAACCGATGCAACGGAAACGGGTCGTCATAACCGGAATGGGAACGGTGAATGCCCTGGGGAAAAACACCGACGAATTTGCCTGTTCTCTAAAAAACGGTAAGTGTGGTATCGCCCCCCTCACCCTCTTCGACACCTCACCGTACCGAACTCAAACGGGAGCGGAAATCAGAGATTTGTCCCCCCTGGGCCTGGTTCCGCCGTCTTTTTCCCGTAAGCGGCTATCGCGGGCCGATACCATGGCCATTGCGGCCACGGTGGAGGCTCTTCAGGATACCGGCCTGTTCCCCTTCCCGGAATCTCTCACGGAGCATACGGGAATCATCCTCGGCGCCGGTTCCGGGGGTAAACTTGAGGCGGAATCTGTTTATGAAACCTACCTCCAGAGCGGCAGCCGCCGAGCTCATTTTTCCAGGTTAGCCGGCTTCTGTCCCGCATCGTCGGCAGACCGTATCGCAACGGCCTTGAGGATTGCGGGACCGAAAACAACTTTCATGACGGCCTGTTCCTCCGGGGCAACCGCCATTGGTTTTGCCCGGGATCTCATCGTTCAGGAGGCCGCATCCGTGATAATCGCCGGAGGAGTGGAACCCTTGAGCCGAACCACGTATGCAACGTTTAACGCCCTTCAGGCCCTTGACCCGCAATACTGTAAACCCTTCGACCGCAAGCGACGTGGGCTCTCCCTCGGTGAAGGAGCCGCATTTTTAATTCTCGAAACGCTCAGCCATGCCCTGGGAAGAAAGGCCCGGATTCACGGCGAAATTTTGGGATACGGTATCAGCTGTGATAGCTACCACATGACGGCGCCTGATCCGACAGGCTCGGGGGCTGTCCGTTCGATGCGGGCTGCTTTACGGGATGCCGGTCTGTCACCCACTTCCGTCGATTACATCAATGCCCACGGGACGGCAACCCCGACCAATGACGCCATGGAAGTGCGGGCCATCCAGGAGGTATTCGGGAAGGATGCCGGTCGGATAGCGATCAGCTCAATCAAGTCCATGACGGGACATACCCTGGGAGCTTCCGGCGCTCTGGCGGCAGTGGCGTCCCTTATAGCGATTCGGGACGGATTTGTCCCGCCGACGATTCATCATGAAACACCTGACCCGGGATGGGATCTTGATTTCGTACCGAACAGGGCACGAACAGCAGGATTGCATACCGTTCTAATCAATGCCTTCGCCTTTGGTGGGAACAACACATCGCTTCTGCTGGCTCGATATACTGAAGAGGGCGTGTAACATGAATAAAACAGGGGGACACAGGCGGGTGGTCGTCACCGGCATAGGCATGGTCACCCCCCTCGGCATCGGGAAGAGACAATTCAGTGAACGCCTTTTCCGAGGCGATTCCGGTATAGAGGCAATTGCCGCTTTTGACACGTCTCGTTTGTCTTCTCATCTCGGCGCGGAAATAAAGACGTTCAACCCCCTTGATTTTCTCTCGGCGAAAAACGCACGTCGCATGGACCGCCTCTCCCGGCTGACTGCCGCCTCGGCCCGTCTCGCTGTGGAAGACGCGCAACTTATCATTCATTCACAGAATCGGGATCGTGTCGGCATCATTTTCGGTACCGCATACGGCCCCACAGATCTCAAGATTCGCTGCACGGAGATTCTTTTGACGGAGGGTCCGTCCCGTGTCAACCCGACTCTGGTACCCAATTCGGTCCTGAACGCCCCTGCCGGGCACGCCTCTTTAGAACTGGGGTTTCGGGGCGTTAACACAACAGTAACCCACCAAGGCGCTTCGGGAGAAACCGCCCTTGTCTATGCCGCCATGGAATTGCATCGGGGCACGATGGACGTCGTCCTTGCCGGTGGTGCTGACATTCTGTCCGATTTTTTCTTCGAGAGTCTGGTTCGATTCAGGGCCGTTTCACCCGTGGACGGCCAGGAAGAAAAAGCGCGCCCCTTCGATGTCCGTCGCAATGGCCCTGTCGCCGGTGAGGGATGCGGGATCCTCTGTCTGGAATCGCTGGAACACGCCATCAAAAGGGGAGCGATCCCCTATTGCGAAATGACCGGTTGGGGGATGAGTTCGTCACCGGCCAGTCCGGTCGGCTGGCCGCAGAATGGGAAAGGAATCGTCCTGGCGATGAAAAGGGCGTTGAGAAGAGCCCGTCTTCGGCCATCGGATATCGATACCATCCAGGGCGCGGGAAACGGTGGAGTCCTTGCCGACGCCATCGAAACAGAGGCACTGATGGACCTGTTCGGACCAACCTCCGGCGGGCCGACCGTATCCTCTGTCAAGGGGGCCCTGGGCGAGAGTTTTTCCTCAGGCGGCGTGCGAGCGGCGGCCCTTGCTTTGTCCATTCAGGCGGGGAAGGTCCCTCCGACATTGGGGCTGGAGAATCCCATCGTGCACTTTCCCTTTACCATGGAACAATTGAAGGAAATGGATATCCGGCACGGGCTGCTGAACACCGTTTCCTCGGGGGGGACGAATGTATCCATCACGATGAGCCGGCTTGAGTGAATTCCCCTGGCATAAAAAAGGGTGCCGACATATTCGCCCCTGTGTTAGGACCTTTAGCAGCTTGGGGATATCGTTATCGACACAACCACCTTGCTACCCTCTCGATGCCGGGGATACCCGCTCCACAAGTTCCCCGTAAACATCCTGTAACGGGCTGAAAGCCCGCAGGGAGAAAGAAAATTCTCGATATAAAGAGATACGGATTCTCATAATGTTTCAGAGAAAACGCGTCCCGCGTTTCCCATCCATAAAATCTTGTTTGTCAGGGCCGAAACCGATGGTAAACTAAAATGAACTCTTTTCTTGGGGGTGTCTGTTTGATATGATGGAATCGGTGAAAGAAAAACCCCTGGATGGAAGCATCATCGCCTGCCCGGATTGCGATCTGCTCCAACGGGTTCCTGTTTTACCGCCGGGGGGGCGCGCACGTTGCTGCCGCTGCCGCCACATACTCATGACCAACAAAGTCTCGTCCATTGAACGAACCCTGGCCCTGTCCATTGCCGCCTTCATCTTTCTTTTGATCGCCAACCTTCAACCTCTGCTGAGCCTTTCCGCATTCGGACGGCACACAAGTACAACGGTCTTCGGGAGCGTCCTGGTGATGTGGGAAAGGGGCTATGAAATCACCGCCGTCCTGATCGGCTTCTGCGGCCTTCTGGCACCGGCCGTTTACATTGTTTTCATGGTGGCAATCAACCTGGCCGCTCTTTACCCGCCGGCTCCCTGGTGGATTGGTATCCTGGTGCACTGGGCCGCCCGGCAGCAAAACTGGTCCATGCTTGAAGTGATGATGCTCGGCATCCTCATTTCCCTGATCAAACTATCCGACATCGCCACGATCATTCCCGGTGTCGGCATGTACGCAGTGGGACTCCTGATCATTTTGCTGACCTTGATAAAGATCAGTTTCGCCCCTGATACGATCTGGCAGAGAATCCGATGGGCCCACCCTTCCCGCCCCCTTGGTCCGGCTCACGCCGAAACCTTCCCATCCACGGGGAGGATCTCATGAGCGTGCTTTCGTTGACTTCTTTGAAAGTCGGACTGGTCCGTTGCGAAACCTGTGGTCTCCTTTCACGGCCTTACAGCCTACAGAACCCGGGTTACTGCCCCCGGTGTGGTTACAAACTCTTTTTACGCCGCCATAAAACGTTTCAATACACATGGGCCTTGATCATTGCCGCCACGATCTGTTACATTCCCGCCATTACCCTGCCGGTGTTGACGAGAATCACCATCACCTACACCAAAGATGATACCATTATTGACGGAATCATCGCCCTGTATGCCGAAGGCTCCTGGCATCTGGCACTGATTGTGCTGATTGCGAGCATCATCATCCCCATCGCCAAATTGATTGCCCTGGGCTATCTGCTGGTCATAGCCAAGTACCATTCCCAGGCGGCCAGCATCGACCGGATCCGGCTCTATCGCCTGATTGACTTCGTGGGACGCTGGTCCATGCTGGATGTTTTCGTTGTAACCTTTGCCGTGGCACTCATCCAGCTCCAACCCTTCCTGACGACCAGGCCGGCCAGGGGTGTTCTGTTCTTCGCCGCCGTCGTTGTTCTGACATTACTGGCGACCAAAACCTTTGATCCTCGCTTGATCTGGGATTCCGACATCGAAAGGAAGGAAGTCCATGACCGATAACACTGATTATTCGCAAATACCAACCGCGACGGCGGAACCAAAAAAACGTGCCATATTCTCCGTTGTCTGGATAATTCCCATTCTGGCTGCGGTTGTTGCCCTCGGCATCGCCATCGAACATTTTCTGAGTGAGGGACCGACCATCACCATTGTATTCAAATCGGCGGAAGGCATCGAGGCAGGCAAGACCTTTATCAAATACAAGGATGTCAACATCGGACAGGTCATCCAGGTCAAACTTTCAGAAAACTACCAGAAGGTTGTCGTAACCGCCAAAATCGATAAAAGCGCCGAGGGTCTTCTGGTGGGCGACGCCAAATTCTGGGTGGTGCGCCCCCGGGTCACTCTAAGCGGCATATCAGGTATGAGCACCCTGTTATCCGGTAACTTCATTGCCTTTGAAGCCGGAAATTCCTCAACACCCCGTTTTGATTTTCAGGCGTTGGATATCCCCCCCCTTGTCATGGAAACGGAACCGGGGCGTCAATTTGTCCTGCGGGCACCAACACTGGGATCTTTGGGTATCGGATCGCCCCTTTATTATCGCCAATTGAACGTGGGACGCGTTATCGCTTACGATCTGGCCGGAGACGGCAAATCGGTCAACATCCGTATTTTTGTGGACAATCCTTATGAGAATTATGTTACGGAACAGACTTGCTTCTGGCAGGCAAGCGGTATTGACGTTTCCCTTGGGGCAAGCGGGCTCAATGTGAAAACCCAGTCCGTCCTTTCTCTTTTGATCGGCGGCATCGCTTTTGAAACGCCTCCGTCTGTCGCATCCGGCCAGCCGGCTGAGGCAAATACCGTCTTCACCCTTTATCAGGACAGAACAACCGCCATGTCCCAGGAGGACCAGATCGTCGTTCATTACACCCTTTATTTTAATGAATCCCTACGGGGTCTGGCAATAACCGCACCCGTTACCCTCCATGGCCTCCCCATCGGTCAAGTCACCGCTGTCGAACTGGAATATCCCCCAGCGGCCACGAACCCCCGACCCCGGGTGGAGATAGCCCTGTTTCCCCGGCGATTCATGAAGCACGCAGACTTGCCCCACCGGGCGGAAGGGCAAAGAAAAAATTGTGACGCTTGCAATGCCTTCCTCCAAAAACTGGTCAACCGGGGGCTTCGTGCTCAGTTACGAAGCGCCAACCTGCTCCTCGGTCATCGCTTCATCGCCCTGGATTTCTTCCCGGGAAGTCCCCCTGCTGACGTTGACTGGCGCCGTGACGCGCCCATTCTTCCTATCGCGGCCAGCGATCTGGTGGATTTTGAAGGGAAGATCAACACGATTTTATCCAAACTGGAAAAAATCCCCTACGCTGAAATCGGTGAAGAAATGAAGGAGACCTTTGCGGTGCTGAACAAAACCGTTGGCAGAGTGGAAAGTGAACTGTTACCGGAAGCACAAAAAGCCATGGGGGATCTGCGTCGAGCCCTTGATGCGGCGGAAAAAATATTGGCAAGCAGCGAACAGCATCTGGTGGGCCGGGATGCCCCGGTGCGGCAGGAACTGCGGGAAGCCCTGCAGGAAATCACCCGAGCCGCCCGGGCCATCGCCATCTTCACCGAATATCTAGAACAAAATCCCGCCGCCCTTATCCGGGGAAAGGCGCCGGAGGTACCATGATGAAGAATCCCGTACTGACATGGCTTTGCTGTCTGCTTTTCTGTCTTTGCGGCTGCTATGCGTCGCAGCCTCCACGTTTTTACACACTGACGGCCACGGCCAAACCGACGGTGCTTACATTCCGCACCCCCATTTCTGTCGGGCCGGTGATTGTTCCGGCCCTTGTCGATCGCCCCCAGATGGTGATGCGCCTTGACCAGAATCAGGTGCGGATAGATGAGTACAACCGTTGGGCGGTTTCCTTGCAGCACGAAATTGCCCGGGTCGTCGCCGAAAACCTTGCGGTCAAGCTCGGATCCCCCGGGGTGACTGTTTTCCCCCAATCAGCACCGGATGCCGCCGCTGTAAGGGTTAAAATCGACATCAAATGCCTTGAAGCCGCGAAGACCGACCGGACTGTCACCCTGGATGCCCACTGGAGCCTACGTATTCCCGGAGAGGAGCGGGTTGTTTCGGGCCGGACATTTCAACAAAAAACCTGGACGACATCCGGTTGTGACGGGCAACTCGCAGCATACAATCGAATCCTGGAACGTTTAAGTGAGGACATTGCGGCAAGCCTCCTCCAGTTGGAGGAAAGCTGGTCTTAAAAAATTCCCCCTGCCGCGACGGCAGGGGGAATTCACAACACTTTTGAAATTCCGAAATACGTGTCTAAAGAGGTTTCTGGATTTTCATCAGATTGGTTTTCTGACGTTTTTTGATCATATCGACCTGCTTCACCGGAAGCAGAAGCGTGCCCCTTTTGAAACTGTTCTGGTCGACGATTTTCTTCTTTTCCACAGCACTGACGAACATCTTCCTTTTTGCGGGTACCATTTGGGTAAAAGCGGCATACTGGACGGCATGTTGCGCCAGGTTAACGGCTTTCCCCTGGGAGAAAACGGTCAGAGCCGTTGGAATTTGTGGTGAGGCGGGTGGTTTCTGCCAGCGGTCCGCTTCAAGGTCCTGCGTGCTTGCCAGTTTCAGGCGCACATTACGCACACCCAGACCCATGCACTGCATGTTGTTGTTCTTCCCGCCCCGATCCACTTCGCACGTTATGAATTCAAGGGCTCCCTCGCCATTGCCGAAGTGCTGCTGACCCCGCGGATTTTTACCGGAGCGGCCATCGATATAGCCGTGGGCCTTGTTCCGGCCGAAACCGAAACGCTTGGCAGCATCTTGCGCCGATGGGGTGGCAATCGTCCCCAACTGCACCCCCTCACCGGCAAAGGCGCAGTATTTCAGGTTTTCTTGCCCCACTCCATAACGGGCCGGCTGATCCAGATCAAAAACCACCGCCTGCGACTGCAGACCCCATCCGGATTCGCCCACCTTGGTGCGAACCTCAACGGGCATCTTGTACCAGTCATTGCGTTTCCACTCGATTTTTGCCACCGAGAGGTCCGCCTTCAGCTGGCGCTGATCCTTTCTGAAGGTCAATTCGGCCACCACGCGACTGCGGTTGCCTGCCGTCTCCGAATCGCCCGCAAAAGGCGTTCCGAAATCCTTCCCTATGAGATCGTTTTTCAGGGCGCTGAAATCACGCAGGACAAGCTCCTGGTAGCAGTCGCTCATGTACCGGTCCGGCATCACGGCGGCCCACTGGGCGGCCAGATTGCGGTGCCGGTCGTAGTATTCCGCCAGATTCCGGCACTGTTCGGTAAACTGCCGGTCACACTGCTGGGCCGCTTTGAGCAGCATATCATATTCCTTCTGCCACATGTCGCGCTGCTGCTGGATATAGGTTTTCCGCTGCGCCTTCACGTTTGTGTTGAGTCCCAAGGCGAACATATTGGCTGTCTGCGGTGTCATGATGAAGCCGGCATCTTTGATGGCCGCTTTCAGTCCCCACAGGGCCACGACCATCATGCCAACGTAATCTTCCTTGGTGTTGCCTTCCAGCGGATTTTCCCAAGGGTAACCCTCCACCATATTGTACGGGGCAACAATCAGCTTGACCATTTTTTCCTGGCCGCTGGTGTTGAAAAAATTTTTGAAATACCCCTCCAGTTCACTGGCTTTCGTCGGGTTGGCCCGGTTGGATCCGGTGCTGTATGTCGACACGGTAATATTTTGGTTGCCGAAAGCCTGTTCCATGGAGCGACCGATGTTCACATTCACATCGGCCTTGGCCCCGACGGCCTCGACGGAAATACCCGTTTCATTGGCAAACTTGCTCCAACTTTTCATATCCTGCTTGGTGACAGAGGCCGTACCGAAAAACTCCCGGCCGTTTCTGATCCCTATCACGAAGGCGTCGCCGCACTGCTGGCTGAACTGTCCTTTCCCTCCCGGTGTGGTGAGCAATTGCAAGGCGGTGGGCTTGAAGCTTACCTGCTCCAGATCAAGGAGATTCGGCACATTGTAGCGATAGGCGCTGGCCAGCAGGGTCTGGCTGTAGGTGCTGGTTTCCGAACCGCCGGTGATGGACGTTTTGTTGCTGGCCCCGTAGGTTCCGGCTCCGGCCAGCACTTTCAGGGCGGCGCTGACGCTCAGGTTGGTCTGGGCGGCGATGGTCGCCGTCGTTTCCGTAAAATCATAGAATGAGTTTTGCTTGGTGTCCCCGGAAGCATAGGTGGCGGAACTGCTGACCTGGAGACAGGGTGAGGTGAACTGCTGTGTGGTCGTGTTGTAGCCCCATCCGTAATACGCCCCCGCGACGGGATCAACTTCCAGCAAGGTAACCGGCATATCAGCCCATGCCGGCAGGACAAAAGAGAAAAGGATAAAAAAAAGGGCAAGTCCCTTACATTTTTTCTTTTTTCTCGGCTCAGTCATTCTCTCCTCCTTCTTTTTTATTATATTGCCAAGATAACCGTGATATCCCAAAAAATACAGTCATCCTGTGCACAACATCACACGTAGAATACCCGATTCCGCCCTTCGAGGAACACGGGCCCTCGGCAAAAAATGGCAGGAGGATGGCGCCCGGCAGAGATTTTCGGGGGAGGAACATAGTGCAAGGAACCGCTGTATGTCAATCCTTATCCTTTTCTTTGTCTCATCTCTGTTCCGTCATAATCGTGCATGATATTGACTGGGGTCGTGTTTTTCCCATTACCGTGATAAACGAGTGATGTGATCATCCGATAATCCCTGGGAGACGGCGCGTCTTAAAAGCAGGGTATATGCGCTTTTCGAACGAGATCATCCCGCACCGGACGGACCAAATGCCCCGGGACAGAGGTACCCCGGGTATCATCGTTCAAAGCCCTGCAATAGACTGGTTTTGCTTTACTTTGGAGGTTGGGACACAAGCCATAGCGTATCTGGAGGCTTGCCTTGATAATCTTCCTTATGGAATCGAGCAATCGGGCACGGATATTCAGATGATCGGGACTGTCCGGGCATTGCACAAGACGCATCCGTGAGGCCGCCAGATCATACCGGGCCTGTTCAAGCGCTTCGCAAAGCTAACCCGGGCCAAGGCTCTCCCGAACCCATCATTCTGCCCGGCATGTCTGTCCTATACTATCTGCCCCCGGACGGATAACGTCTGTCGTATCTTTCAATCACCTCCAGGGTGATGTCGTTTCCCGGGGGAAATACGATGACACCGCTCTGGCCTTTGTCGAACACATAGGTGTAGCCCTTTTCACGCTTCAGGTTATTGCAGATCGTGTAAATTTCCTCGAGAATCCGAGAGGTCAATTCTCGGTCCTTTTTCGTGATTTCGGCCTGATTTTCCGCTCGCAATCGGTTATATTCCTCGACGGCGTCCCGATAATCCCTCTGTTGCTTGGGCAAAGATGCATCCGCGGGATTCTGCGACATCGTCAGATTGATCTGATCCTGCAACTTCCTGAGGCTTTTCTCCCGAGCATCCGCAACCGTGTTCTTCTTTTCCTTGAAGGCCGTCAGTTCCTTCATGGCTGACGAACCGGCGGCGGACTGTTGAATGATTTTATTCACATCCACGAAACCGATCGTTGTTTCTCCCCAGGATGATGGGGTCGACAAAAGAAAAATAAAGGAAAATATCCCCGCCTGGATAACCTTTTTCATCGTCTGTCTCCTTTCGTTCTGTTAGAAGCGAAACGGCAGCCGGATTTCGACGGTCGTATCTGCGGCGTCATCGGTCAGGCCGACACCAACGGAAAGACTGACGCCGACCCGGTCGGTCAAGGCAAAGTAAGATCCCAAATTCAAAGACCCAACATTGTAATCTGTGCCCTTTATTTTCTTACCGCCCTGTTTCGTCTTGAAAAAGAACCGCTGCTGATAGCTGATGTTCGCCGAGAGCCTTTCATTGAGGGCGTAGGCCATGCCGAACATCGCCTCGATGCTGTCTCCGGGTTTGATATCGCCATACTTGCTACCGTTGCTGGCACGTCCGGGATCCCTTTCAAAATTGTAGTAGTAGGCGAGGGTCCCGAACAACACCGCCGGGTCGCTTGTCTTGGCCACGGTCACCCCCGCGGACAGACCGTAGTGGCCACTGCCGGTCGGCAGCTCTGCTGGCACATCTTTTTCCGGGTCCACACCACCTACACGAACTTTTTTCATCTTCAAGCCATAGGGATCCTTACCTGTCCTGGATTTACCCTTAAAATTGATGACCACATCGGGGATCCCCCCTCGTTCATGAACCAGGTGGTAATAAAGGCCCCCCTCGATATCTCCCATGGCGTCGTCCCGGGTTGTGTATTCCGCCGTCCTCTCCTGACCGCCGCTGCTGCTCAGATAAGTCACGCGATCCCGGCGGAAGAGATAGGGAATCTTCAGTTCCATCTGCAGATTATCCGTCAGTCCGTAGCGGATGTTGAGAAAGGACATGATGACGTCTTTTTTGATATCTTCCGATTTTATCGTTCCGAAATGAATCGCCTCCAGAATCGTAAATCCGCTGATGGCCACCCTCGTCCGGTCCGTGTGGGAGTACTGAACACCGGGTTCGATTACCCATCGCCGTTTTTCGACCAGCACGCCGCCCTTTTCCACTTCGATCGCTTCCTGCCGCGCCGTCGGCGCCTTGGTCTTTTCATCCTCTTCAGCATATGCCACCGTCGCCATCATACACACCGCCAGAAACGCTGCACCCAGCTTTTTCGCGAGCCCCATGAATCCCATTGTTCGCTGCCTCCTTTATGATATTTTATTGAATACGGTCACTAACCGTTCGTCTTTATAAAATTGTTGCGACCGGACTACGAAAAAGGCCGCAGCAGACAAAGCGGAATACAAGTCAGAACATGTGCCGAAAGTTCAATTCACACATAAAGAAAACGGGTTGAAGGATTGGGAAGTTAGATAAAAACTTTAACAAACCGCCATGTTCGCGGTTCTCCATAAAGCTTTTTCGAAATGATGTGGTTATGTAGCACATTCATCAGGGCATCACAATAAAAAAATGCCCCATCCCGTCCGGAATGGAGCATTTTCATCACGCCTGGCAACCCCTAGAAAGCTGGCGCCAATAGCCTCAGGCTTTCAAAGACGGCAGGCGCCTGTGATTCACTTACGTTATAGATCGTCAGGTTCAGAATCAGCCCGTTGTGAACGATGTTGTTCGATCCGGGCACCTGGTTTACCTGAAAGAGGCCCTGGCCCCCGTTGAACCCGCCCAGAATCGCCGTGGTCGTAAACTGGGGATTGTCTCCTGTCGTACTGTCGCCGGAGTTTGTTGTTCCCTCCGAAGGCGTGGGGGTATCTCCCGCCGTCAGCGTGATTTGCCCCGACTGACCGTCCTCGCCGATACCGGCTTCATACCCAATATTCGCCCACTGGTTTCCCTGGGTATCCCAGAAACCCGAAAAGGTGATGGAGAAATAGAATCCCAGGTAGCCACCCCTGAGATCCTCCATCTGTGACTCCTCGAGTGCGACCAGATCCTGCTCCCCGAGTCCGGTCCAGTCCACGGCCAAGACCGTCCCGCCGAATCCGAAAAGGGCGGCGACGATGATCAGGGCGGCGGTAATGGATCGTTTCACCATCTTTTGACTGTGAAGCATCGCCGTTCTCCTTTTATATGTTAATTAACCCGCAAAAAAGTATGAACCTGTTTTTTTATGCCCTTCTGAGCTTAAGTGAAACATCTCTTTTTGAAAAATATTCTTCGTCGCTGAACGCTTCTCAGACATGACATGTCCGGGAACTCGATACGGGCAAATTCCGTTGCTTCAAAAATTCTTTATTTCAAAAGGCGCGCTCAACATGGGCGCTCCCACGTATTTATCCTTGATTCGCCATATCTCCTCTTTGGATACGCCAAGGTCCTGCAGTTTCCCGAAATAATCCCCATTTCCAAACTGTTGTTCCTTTCCCAGCACCAGAAGAACGATACCATTCCAGCCGTCGGTAAACTCGCCGGCATTGATGGTGCGACGGCCGATGATGGGGTCGCTGATAAAAACCCGGTCCCCACGAACGCCTCGCAACACCACGAAATGGTTGAATCCTCTCAGGTTCAAGAGAACGATGGACGGCAGTTTCAATTTCTTCAGGCTGTCGAAGGACACGCGATACCCCTCCGCGCGGAACCCGCCCATCCGCTCCGTGTAGCGTTTCAGATCGAGCATGGAAAAGCCTTTCTGGGCGATCTGCTCCCGGTCGCCGTGATTCAGGATGTCCGCAATCACGTCCTCTTCCGAAACATCCTGGCCGTAGTAATACTTCAGCACGGTCGCCAAGGCTGCGGTACCGCAACTGATATCGAGCCTCTGCCGGACGATGCCTTCATAGCGCATCTCCTTCATGCTCTTGACCGGCTTTCGCAGTACCGTTCCCTGAAGACCCGCCTTGAATTCGATCATGCCGGCAACGGCGGCATTTCCTCCGAAAACAAGAACCAGGAAAGCCATCAGGATTCCTTTTGTGACAGAAAACATGGTCTCTCTCCCTGTACGTGAAACAGGGGGGAGGAGGTGGGCATCCACCCCGCTCCCCTTTTTGAAAAGATCATCAAACCAGTGAATTACCGCTCGCCACCGCCGCCGTTACCGCCGTTTTCACCGCCAGGTGTACCGGCAACCGCGGGAACATAGCAGGCTGCGAACGCATTGGCCTGCATGTTGTTGTTGCCTGCGACCACGTTGATCCCGAAGTTACCCGTCAGATTGCTCAGGGTATTCGCGGAAATCGTGGCGTTGTTCACGGTTTTCACGCTGAGCACCGGGAGCAGCACGTCCTGGTATCCGGTAAAGGTAAGATTCAGCTCCGCATCGGGAATCCTCCCCTCGAAGGCAATGCCGCCAATCGGAAGATCTCCTGTTCCTGTTTGATCATCGCGATACGGATTGAGAACAGCACCCTGAATGTTACTATCCATGTCGATATGGCCGGTCGGGTCTCCAGCGGGATGTGTGGCGCCGGTCCAGGTATCCAGATAGAAGTTGTCCACCTGATAGAGGGTAAAATTAGGCGACTCCCCGTCCCCGAAGCTCAAAGCACCGGTCACGTCAAAGCTGCTTTCGAGCCTGGTCGGTTCAAACGTGTAAGTCGGCCCGTTGAAGGTCGCGTTGTTCAGGGACTTCTGCTGCACGTAGGCCAGGGCCATGCCGACATTTGCCGGTGCTACGGCAATGGCTGTCAGGTTGGTCTGGGCGTTGTTGTTGCCCGCGGCCACGTTCATGCCAACATTACCCGTCGCTCCTTCCAGAACGCTTCCCGCGATCGTGGCGTTGTTGGCCGACCCCTCGTTCTTCGTCAGGTTTTCCATGGCCTTCTGGACGCTGAAGATCGTCGCCCGGGTAAGGGACGCATCGGCTTCGCCGGCCGCGTAGGTGGCGATGTTGCTCTGGGTGTTGCTGTTACCAGCGGCCACGTTGACGCCCAAATTTCCCGTAAAATCTTCAAACGAACTGTCCGCGATCGTGGCGTTGTTGTCCGCCTCGTAGTTGAACGTCACGTTCTTCTCGGGGAACTGGTCGTTTTTGGACACGGCTTCGACCAATCCGTAGACCGGCAGAATGCCATTGATAGCCCCCACATCGATATCCACATCGACACTGTAGGTTTCCAGCGCCAGGTTGGCGTAGGCCATCGCCTGCAGCGTCACGTCGATGTTGGCGCTCCACTGGATGTCCTTGTTGTAATCGCCCCGTCCGCCCTGATTGCCGGCCAGAACGGTCATGGGGACGACCACCAGCACCAATACCGCAAATACCACCAATAATTTCCGACTCATCTTTCAATCCTCCTTTTTTTTATTGGTACTACTGAAATTTGTAATTGATCGCCATGCTGTTCGAAACCGCGTTGGCGACCCCTGCCGACTGATTCACCTGGACAATGCCCCGACTGTTCTCGAAGGCATGATCGGAGATGATATCAGCCCTCCAAACCGCACCGTTCTCTCCTTTCAATTCCTGTGACGCGGAACCGACAACTTGTTGCAGTACAGCAGCATCGAGCGGAAGGTCCGCCCCGTACCCGATCCGGACCAGATTGGCCTCCGCCGAACCGGCGCCGGCCGCCTGATTGATGGATACGATCCCGGACGAAGATTGAAAGGCATATGCGCAGATGCAATCCATTGTCTCTCCGGGTACGTCCTCCCAGTTTCCGGTGGACTGGGAAATCACTCCCGGCTGCAGGGTGTTGCCCACATCGATCAGATGCATGTTCACCTGGGCATGGTTATCACCCGCCGCCATGTTGATCCCGATCAAACCCTGGAAATCGGTAACCGCGTTCGTCTCGATCGACGTCAGGTTAGTCAGCACTTCCAGCCCGCTGCCATGGGCCACGTTGCAGAACATCAATCCTGTAACCAGGAACAAAAAGGACAGCCGCTTTACCGTAGTCCCCCACGTCATCCAGTTTCACCTCCTTCCGTTATGACTCGATACCTTTCAACTACTTGCATCGGTTTGCCCGCAGTATTGAATAGGACGCATTGTTGGCTCCTGATCGATCGATATAATCAATATATGGGTTGCAGGTCTTCGCTTCATCCCAAAGGATGATGCGCCCCTTGCTCTGTAGACTCTCGCTTGACGCCAGCGGCACCTGCGGTTTATACCTTCCTCGGATGGCTTCCATCTGCGCGGTGCTGATCGCTTCCAAGCAGAGAACCGGCAGGACGGGTTTTCCTTCCTTCTCGCCATATATGGGGAAGAAATTAATCCCGCACCTCACCGCATTCTCTGCCTGAAGCCGGGGGACACAGAAAACCGCGATGAGAAACATCATGATAATGGCTGTAAACAGTGCTCGTTTCATAGCCCGTATTTCGCAACTGTTATGCCATTTTTTATCTACTTGTAATCAAAGAATATTTACAGAAGGTGTGATGCAGGTGTCCATAATCGTTTACACATCTGTTCACGGAACGGAAGGTCGGGTTTACAGGCTCAACCACTTCAGCAAGCCTGATTAAAACAACCCAACCCGATCGACCCGTACAGACGCTACGGTGCAGCCCTTTTCTGTAGGAGATTGAATGGATGGCTGGCGGGATTATCGGGATTATTCAAATTTGGTATTTCTTCTTCAGCTTATACATCGTGGTTCTGCTGATACGGAGCTCCCGGGCGACGCGGGAAAGATTGCCGCCGCAGGCATGAATCATTTCAATCATTTTGCTTTTCTCGGTGGCGGAACGGATATCCTCTAGCGATTGGCCATTATCCCGCTTCGGAACGAGAATCTGGCCGAGGTCGAGATTCTCCGCGGTTATCTCCTCACCATCGGATATCACGATCCCCTTCCGGATCCTGTTGATCAACTCGCGCACATTCCCCGGCCATTCATAAACGCTGATGGCCACCAGAGCCCCTTCGGAAAATCTTTTTCTCCCGCTTGAAACGGACGACTCCAGTCTGAATTTTTTCAGAAAATACTTGGCGAGAAGGAGTTTATCCTCTCCCCGTTCCCGCAGGGGGGGCAGTCTAATCGGAAAGGCGTTCAGCCGGTAAAACAGATCCTGCCGGAACTGCCCCTCCATGACGTCCCTTTCCAGGTCTCGGTTGGTCGCCGCGATAATGCGAGCATCGACCTTTCTCGACTTCTGGGACCCGATGCGCTCAAAGCTCTTGTCCTCCAAAAAACGTAGCAATTTTGCCTGCAGGGTCGCGGGCATTTCACCGATTTCATCGAGAAACAGGGTTCCCCCGTCAGCCACCTCGAATTTGCCTTTCCGAGTCTGATAGGCCCCGGTGAAGGCGCCTCGCTCATACCCGAAAAGTTCCGCTTCCAAAAGTGTTTCCGGTATGGCGGCACAGTTGAGGATCAGATACTGAGTCGAAGGGCGCATACTTCTTTCATGAACCGCCCTCGCCGCCAGCTCTTTTCCTGTTCCACTTTCTCCAAGGAGAAGAACTGGTATATCCGTAGGCGCGATTTTCCGGATCAGCGAGAAAACCGTCAACATCTGTGGACACGTACCGACATATTCCTCAACCACATGTTCGTCATCGTTTCTGAGGATCTCACGGTCAACGATTTGAAGAAGGTGGAAGTGTTCCTGGTCGGTCATTTCTTTGCTACGCCGGTCCAGACGCTCCAGAAAAGTCCTTCGGGTATGCTTGTCCACATATCCATCTGAAAAATTAAGACTCAGATGACAGCGCCCGCATTCGTCGAGATCTTCCGTGGTGGAACCGCCGCAATAAGGGCAGATTCCCTTCTCGAGTTGACCGATTTCTTTTTTGATTTGCGCCCACAAGGCTTCGACGGCGGCTTTCTCTTCATAGAAAAAAAACAGCCGTGATTTTCCTTCATCCCGCCACAGTACCCGTGCAGGAAATTCCAGATCACTGTGGTCCCCAATGAGCAAAGAAAAGCGGGTCTGTTCGTTTATTCCGTCCATCTCCCCTTCGATTAACGCACCGCCCAGGCCGATATTTGAAACGGTTACAGGACAGCGTTTTTCCTTTCCCGCTGAGGAGGTTGTAATGATTTCCGCCCGGATAGGTATTTTTACTCGCAGGTCTATTCTTGGCATTGCTTTTCCCCATTTTTGTTCGTTCCAAGAGGTACGCCATGAATAAGCCAAAAGACTCCGAAAAACTGACCCGCAGACCCAACAGCAGATTGGGTGACCTTCTTGGTAGGATTTTAATGAATCAATTTCTTCCGCTTTCTCACGCAAAAGAACCATACCGACAAGCCCGAACAAGCGGGAAATAATTCGCTAGTAACTACAATGTGTTCAGCGATCCGAAAAACCGGCATGGTCGGTTATCAAGGATTTTTGCTGCATCTACGCCAAGAGACCCCTATCCATTTTAACCGTAAGACGATTTCATTGCAAATGCAATACGGATTTTTTACTAGATAAATAACAGATTAATACTGGTGATATGCGTACTCCCTCCTCAATGCATATGGACGGGTGATCGAGGTCTCTCCGATTCTTATCCTTTTTACTTTTTACCGGAAAACAAACAGGGTGCACTCCATCACGCAACATGATCTCAGCTTCGCCAAGTCCCTATCTTCCGACGCTCTGATGAAACCGTACATTGCCGGAAAAGCAAAGCGGCTACTATCTTCTGTAATCACAGGAGCTTGCCCATTTTTTTCAATGTTGCGCCCTGATGAGGATTTTCTCTGAAATATCTTGGGAAGGCCGATGCATGGATTACGCCCCCGGCAAAACTCAAAGGCATGGATCGCACTCCCGACAGCATTTGGAGTGGCGCACGTTTCCAAAATGGCCAAAGGCCCAGATCATACCGGATGGCCCATCGGCGTCTCATGTTTTATGGAACAATCCGATGTTCTGAGCGAAGGCGATCTATGAGAAAAAAACAAAATCGTTCCCGCCGAATATGCCGCCGATTCAGGAAAATTCCTACAGAGGGGTCGGATCAAGGGGCTGCATCGCTGTCAGCGAAAATTTTCTTTTTGACTCCGAGAAGACCTGCATTGAGTTTCATCCCTTGCTTCCCCGTAAAGGGTGCTTGTGCACGGAACAGCGCATTTGCCGCAAACGGGGTAATTTATTTGCTTCTTCCATCAATTCACTTATCCCTTGACGCAAGAAAATTACGCTCCTATACTCCCAGCCGCCAAAACATAGCCGTATTTACGGTTACCGGACGGGTCCCGGGGCGCCGCCATGGCCGCAAGCCCTGCTTGTCGTAATTTTGTGTGGACCCGACGTTCCGGACTCCCTTGAAACCGTTTTCCGGGGGGGTACGGGTTTGTGAGTCCTGGAAAGGTCGCCCGGAAGAAAGAACGAAGGGGACACACCGGCGGCCGGCAAGGGCGGGCATCTCCAACGGAACCCGTATCTTTTACTTTATCGACGCCGACGATTCATTGAAGAGCCAAGGACCTGTCGAGACGGGCGGCCTGAAATAACCAACCGAACACACAGGAATTTCAACACGTGGCCGAACAAGGGGGGAAAATGAGGGAATGGTTTTTTTTGATTACGGCAATTGTTTTCGAGGTATTTGCCACCTCCACACTCAAATCCACAGAGGGGTTCTCCCGCCTGTGGCCGACTGCCTGTGTCGTAACCGGGTACACGTTGTCGTTTTATTTTTTGTCCCGCTGCCTGGAAATCATTCCGGTGGGCGTCGCTTACGCGATCTGGTCCGGCCTGGGTACGATCCTCATCGTTCTCGCTGCCTGGCTTTTTCTGGGGCAGCGTCTGGACACGGCCGCCGTTTCCGGTATTTTTCTGATCGTCGCAGGGGTCCTCGTCTTAAACCTGTTCTCTGAATCTATTGTGCATTGACGGGCACAGGGTCGGGCGCAGAGGAAATTCACCGAACGCAGCGATTCCTCCTGTTATCCCTTTTCAGTTTATGATATCAGGACATGCACTGTGAACCGCGTTTTGTCCTTTCTGCCGCACATGAAGTCCCGGATCCTTTCAGACAAGGGCTTTCCCCGCACAAAGCGACACAAACCGATCCGCAGCCTCTTCCTGTCCATGGGCAGGTTGATTTGGCGTGCCACAAAAGATTCAGAAAGGACATCAGTATCTGCATGAAAACAAGAAAAATCATTTTCATCTTTCTGGTTTGGGGGATATTTCTCAGCGGCTGCCACAGAGGTCCCATCCTGATGGAGAATATACCGAAGATACCCCAGCCCGAGCAGGCGGATTACTCAAAACCCCTTCCCCCGGGCGAACTTGCCCTACGGAAAATCACCGATCCGGCTGAAATACCGGATTTTACCGACGCCTGCCATGACCTGGCGAACTTGAAGAACTCAATCAGTAACAGTCTCAATTACCTGAAGAAACCTTCAAGCAGACGGCATTATCCCTATGGAAAGATTAGCCACCAACAAGTGGTGGAAAGCCTGGAGGCTTTCAGAGACATGATCAATGCCGGGTACGGGGAGGCCGAACTCAATTCGCTCATTCGCGAACGATTCGACGTTTACACATCTGTAGGCTGCGATGACAGGGGAACGGTGCTTTTCACCGGCTACTATACCCCGGAATTCGAAGGTTCGCGCCATGCGGATGAGCGTTTTAAATACCCCCTTTACAGTCAGCCCGATGACCTGGTGAAAGATGACGAAGGCAATACGCTTGGCCGTCGTACCGTTGACGGGCTTGTTCCTTATCCGTCCAGAGGTGAAATGGAAAACGCCGGCATGCTGAAGGGAAAAGAGATCATGTGGCTCGCCGATCCCTTTGAGGTCTACCTTGTGCAGGTACAGGGGTCGGCCAAAATCCGCCAACCCGACGGTTCCCGCGTGGGAATCGCCTATGCGGCCAGCAACGGCCATGAATACCGAAGCATCGGGCAGTTAATGATCAGGGATAGCAAGATCGCAAAAGAGAGGGTGAGCCTTTCCACCATCAGAGATTATTTCCGGTCAAATCCGGAAGAATTGCCTCATTACATCAATCAGAATCCGCGTTTCATTTTCTTCAGAATGGAGGACGGAGAGCCACGGGGCAGTATAAACGAACCGGTGATTGCTCTTCGTTCCATCGCAACGGACAAGTCGGTTTATCCACGAGCGGCCCTCGCCTTTCTCGACACCGTTTTGCCGAAAGCGCAAGGAGACAATGTGGTCCAGGCACTTTACACGGGTTTCGCTCTTGACCAGGATACAGGCGGGGCGATCAGGGCGCCGGGACGATGCGATGTCTACATGGGAGAAGGCGAGACAGCGGGCAGACTGGCCGGACAAGCGTACCGCGAGGGAAGACTGTATTATCTGTTCCTGAAATCCGAATATTGAACGTCCCTGACCGTGATCTCTTTTGAGAACCCGTCGGGGAAGAGGCGCCCTCCCTTACTTATTGCATGGCCAAGGCGGGGTATTAAAACCCCGCCTTGGCAACCCCTTCCCTTCCCCCCGTCCACGAGAGGTTGAGGGAACGCGGACAAAGGCTGGCTAAAATTTCACCTGAGGCGTCGCCTTTGTCACGTCAGGGGCCTCAAAAAAGGTGGCAGGGGCAAAATTGAAGACGCCTGCCAGAATGTTGGCCGGAAAGCTTTTGACGGCGATGTTGTAGGTTCGCACGGCATCATTGTAACGTTTGCGTTCAACCGCAATCCGGTTTTCGGTCCCCGCCAGTTCATCCTGGAGATGCATGAAATTCTGGTTGGATTTCAAATCGGGATACCGTTCCACCACCAGAAGGAGTCGACTCAACGCGGAGGTCAGCTCGTTGTTGGCACTGATCTTGTCGGAGACGCTGCCTGCACCGCCGACCTTCGACCGGGCGGTGGTCACCTCGATAAAAACATCCCTTTCCTGTTTGGCATAACCCTTTCCCGTTTCCACGAGATTGGGAATCAGGTCATAACGGCGCTGTAGCTGGTTCTCGACCTGTGACCATGCGTTTTTCACCGTCTCATCGAGAGTGATAAAATGATTATAACCAGTTTTTACAAATGAATATCCGGAAAAAATCAGAACCAGGGCAATCACTCCGGCCACAATCCAGCCCGTTTTTCCTTTCGCCATACGCCACCTCCTTTGATCAGTTTATGTCATGTTCCCATTGATCGATAAAGCGATCGAGCTTTTCGATTTCTTCAAGATACCGAGCGAAAAGGGATACCATCTCCTTTTTATCATATTTCACGGTTCCCTTCTTTACCGCGAAAGAGCGGTCAAACACATCGCCGACAATCCCAGCCAGTTCGCAGGCCTCACGTATCACCTGCTGCCGGTTGGAGGGCAATGGTTTCCCTTTTGAATAAATGATTGCCGTAAACAGGGAAAGAATCGCCACCAGGGAATTGCTCATCAACTCCTCAAATTTTCTCGGACGCCCTTCCGGTTCCACATACCCTTGCCTCAGATGAAGCAACTTTCCCTTGATCTCGCGTTCCAGTTGAAGCCTCATGCAGGTGCGGCCAAAAGAAAGGGGGGACAGGATGTCCTCGCCATAAACCAGAACATGATGTGTCTGTATGGTCAGAAACTCTATCGGATAAACGTCGAGGGCGCTTTCGAGAAACGGTTTCGTCATGATAAGGGGCGTTGCGATCCCTCTTTTTCTCCATCGACGGATCATGTCATGGAGGCCGTCCAACCTCTTCATTCCCTCGGCGGCGATGATCACCAGAAAATCGAGATCCGTCTTGCCAGGTATGTAGCCGTCGGCCGCTCCACTGCCATACAGCAGTATGGCGATCAGGTCCTCTCCAAAAATCTGCTTAAGATGAACGGTCATTTCCGGAAAAACATCTTCCGGCTTCTTGGGTATTTTTGACATGCCTTTTTCCCTTAAAAACCGCGGCCGGCACCACCGCCGCCACTCGCTCCACCACCGAAACCACCGTAGCCCCCGCCGAAGCCGCCAAATCCCCCGCCCCCTCCTCTTCGTCCGCCGCTGAGCAAGAGAATCATCAGGTAAGGCAGCATCGCCCGGCCCTGCCTTGTTCCCAGAAGGGCGATGATAAGGAGAAACAAAATGATCGGGGGTAAAATATTCCCCCGTGCACTATGACTGCCGGGAGACATCGTCTTGGCCGACGGGTTTCCTGTGAGGGTCACACCCGCATCCCTGGCCACCACCCGCGCAATAACTGAAACGGCATTCTCCATTCCTGTTCCGTAATCTCCTTCTTTCAAGGCGGGAATCACGAAGCGATCCAGGATTTTTCCGACCAGGCCGTCCGGCAAAATGCCCTCCACGCCGTAACCCGTTTCGATCCGGATTTGTCTTTCCTGAACGGCAAGAAGAATCAGGATCCCCTTGTCTTCGCCTTTTTTCCCGATCCCCCATGCCTGATAGAGTTCATTGGCGTACATGGCGGGTTCATTGTCTCCCGTGTCCTCGACCGTTGCTACCACTATGGCCGTTCCGGTCTTCTCGAGCACTTCCTGTGACAAACGGTTCATTCGTTCCTCCGAATCCGCCGGGATGATGCCGGCAAAGTCATTAACCGGACCCACGGCGGCAGGAAACGAGGGAAGCGCCTCGCAACAGGAAGAGGAAATCAAAGAAAAAAGGACCATAACAGTCACAAGCGGACTTATCGTCCCTCTGAAACGAAATCCGCAATGTTTGAATTGGTTCATCGTCCGCCTCATGATGGTGAACAACCGCAATTCCTTTCCTCCGAAAAAGAAAAACTCCCCCTGTTGGACGGATATTCTATACAATGAGGGGTAGGCGGCGGCAAGGGAAACCTTGATCCCTTCGACAACGATGACGATTTAGATCTTGAATTTATTTCGTTTGTATTATAGCAACCTCGCAGAATCATCTTAACCGAAAAGCCAAGAAGATTTATCCCCTGGCAAAACAAGACCATATTGTGATTCCAATGATATCTCCAATTCGCAAAACCATGAAGAACAGATCTCTTGCAGGCATCCATCCAGTCCTCAGCAAAACGGAATCCGTCGTCATCGGGGTGGAGGGGGCCAAAACAGACCGAAACGGCCTTCATAACGAAAAGGATTCCTTTTTACAACATACCGGAAAAATATCCCGTACCGGGTTGCAGTCGGTGTGATTTGTGAGAAAGATCGTCAAACAAAGACCGTTTCCGACACATTCCGTTCTCGGGATTCTTCACGAACGTCTGCGATCTCAATCTGAAATCATTTTGACGGGACTCCAAGGCGCATCCTCCAGCCTGCTCGCTTCTATCCTTCTTGCATCGCAGAACGAAACCGTCATCGCCGTTTTACCGACGGAAAGGGAAGCCCGGAACTTTTACCGCGACTGCCAGGCATTCTCCAACGAAACAGACGTTCTGCCATACCCGGCCTGGAATATTCTGGCGGCCGATTTCTTCACCATTCAAAGGGACATCGAATTATCACGCGCCCATACCCTCTCAGCCTTGCTGACTGAACAGCCATACCTGGTGATCACGTGTCTGTCCGCCCTGATGCAAAAGATCATCCCCCGAAACGTTTTCACAGACTATACCAGGGTCCTTTCCCTTGGTGACATGCTGGACAGAGACCACCTGAGCCGGCATCTCGCCAAGGGGGGATACACGAAACGAACCCTCGTCGAGACCAAGGGTGAATTCAGCGCCAGGGGAAATATCATCGATGTTTATCCTCCCAACGCGGCTCATCCGTTCCGCATTGAATTGATGGGGGACGAAGTGGAATCCATCCGTCCATTTGACCCGGCCTCACAGCGTTCCTCCCATGAAGTGATGGATCTGCAGATCATTCCCGCACGCGAACTGGTTTTGAATGACCGGAGAAAACGAGAGGCTATCCGCAATATCCGCATCCGTGCAAACACCCTCGAACTGCCCAGACAGATCAGGGATAATTTAACCGAAACAGTCGAACAAGATATGCTTTCGTCCCTGAATCCGATGTACCTCTCTCTTTTTTACGCTACGAAAGACAATCCTGCGGAGCCTGACGAGTCCGGACATCCTCTGGATACCTTCTTCGATTACTGTTCCGGGCGCGAACTTTTTTTTATCGACCATGCATCATCACTGGAACGATCCTTCAGGGAAATTGAGAACACGGTCAACCGCCTTGTTTTCCAGGCACGCCAGGAAAACAAGTTTTTTGTCGAAGCGGAATCCTTCTATCTTGCACCGCCAGACCTGATAAAATTGATGTCTTCTTTCCGACAGATACGGCACGAAACACTGCGTATCGATACGGGTCCGTTTTCCGCAACAGACCCGGGCACATCTTCCCATCTGCTGTTTCAAACGGAAAAAACGGGGCTTCTGAAGAAAGACGGCCCTTTTGCGGCGGAAGGTCTGCTTGCTCCACTCGTAGAGATTATCCGGGAAAACCTCGGAGACGGTTATCTGGTCGTATTTTTGTGCCCGGGAAAAGAAGAGTTGGCCCGGATGGCCCATCTGGTGGAAGGGTACGGTCTCATCCCCGAGGCGAAAGATCCGGCAATCCCCTTTCTTGATCTGGTTATGAACCATCGTCCCCCCGGACGACTGGTCCTGATGGAGGGAAAGGCGTCCGGGGGCTTCCTTTTTCCGGAACTGCATCTGGTCGTCATATCGGAGGAGGATATTTTCGGCCGCAAGCAAGCCAAACGCTTGGCCAGACCGTCCAGAGAAGGCTATTTTCTCAGGTCATTCGGCGAACTCACGGAAGGGGATTTCATCGTACACAAAGAACATGGTATCGGTATCTACCGGGGACTGCAGAAAATGTCCGTCGCGGAAATTGAGAACGACTTTCTCCTGATTGAATACGCTGAACAAGACCGGCTCTATATTCCAGTCGACCGCCTGGATCAGATCCAGCGCTATATCGGTCCGGACGGATATACGCCCAGGCTGGAACGTCTGGGTGGTGCCTCCTGGGAAACAGTCAAGGAGCGGGTCAGGAAATCAATCCGGGATATCGCGGAAGAACTTGTCTCCATCTATGCCGCCCGCGAGGTGGTAGAGAGACCATCGTTTTCTCCACCAGACCGGCTTTACGAGGAATTTTGCGCCGCCTTCGAATACGAGGAAACACCTGACCAGATCCGGGCCATAGAAGATATCCACGGTGATATGGCCCAGGAGAAACCGATGGACCGCCTGATTTGCGGCGATGCGGGTTTCGGCAAAACGGAAGTGGCTCTTCGGGCCTCTTTCCGGGCGGCCATGGACGGACGCCAGGTCGCCGTTCTCGTACCAACCACCATCCTTGCCGAACAGCATTACCAGACTTTTATCCGCCGGCTCAAGGATTATCCCCTGCGTGTCGAAGTCCTGAACCGCCTGAAAACCAGGAAAGAACAGGAGGCCATCGTCAAGGCGGTCAACCGGGGCACCGTGGATATCATCATCGGCACACATCGAATTCTTCAAAAAGACCTGACGTTTCGGGATCTTGGCCTGGTTATCGTTGATGAAGAACAGCGTTTTGGCGTCACCCACAAGGAACGGCTAAAAAAAATACGCACCCTTGTGGATGTTCTGACCCTGTCGGCCACGCCGATTCCACGGACACTGCACCTTTCCCTGGTTGGTATTCGTGACCTGAGCATCATCAACAGCCCACCTGAAAACCGCCAGCCCATTCGAACCCATGTCCTTGAGTTCAATGAGGATACGATACGAGAAGCCATAGGCCAGGAACTGAACCGCCGGGGCCAGGTTTTTTTCCTTCACGACCGGATCCGGTCGATCTTCAGCATGGCCCGGTTTCTGGAAAATCTGGTGCCTGAAGCGAACATCGGTGTTGTCCACGGCCGGATGAAACCCGGGGAAATTGAAAAAACCATGGCAACTTTTATCAAAGGAGATCTGGACATTCTCGTGTGCACGACCATTGTGGCCTCCGGCGTCGATATCCCCTCAGCCAACACGATGATCATCAACCGGGCGGATCGTCTGGGCCTCTCCCAGCTCTACCAAATCCGGGGCCGGGTCGGGCGTTCCGGAGAGGAATCCTACGCCTACCTGCTCATCCCACGGGGAGCCATGCTTTCACGGGAGGCGCAGAAACGTCTCCAGACACTTATGGATTTTTCCGAACCCGGTTCAGGATTCCGTATCGCCTCTAACGACCTTGAGATCCGGGGAACCGGTAATCTGCTGGGCACCTCCCAGTCGGGTCACGTCTCCGCCGTCGGCTACGAACTCTATACGGAGCTCATGGAAAAAACGATTCGCGAACTGAAGGGTGAACAATTCCCCCAAGAAGAGATCCGGGTGGAAATCCACCTGGGTGTTCCTGCCTATATTCCCGAGGATTACATGGAAGACGAACACCGTCGCCTGCTTACTTATAAACGTATATCTCTTGCCCGGACTCAGGAAGAAATCCGCGAAATCCGTGATGAACTTACAGACTGCTATGGCTTTATTCCACCGGAACTGGACAATCTCCTCCGGACAATACCCCTGCGCTATCGGCTGGAAACCCTGAAGAGTCATAAAATGACCTGTGGTGATCATTACATGACCGTTCAGTTCAGCCCCGATAGTCCCGTGGATCCGGCTCGGATTCTTTTACTTTCCCAGACAAAAATAAAAGGAACGAAGTTGACGCCGGAGCTGAAATTGTATATTCCATTACCCAGGTCGGAAGATGGGGATCGCATCCGGTTCGCCGAAACGGTGCTGGATGTTCTTATTCCGCAACCAGGTTCTGCAACCAAGGAGGAAAAATGAAACCGACAAGATTTCGGGCAGGGTTTTTAACCATCCTGACGCTTTCGTTGCTCGGATGGCCCGTTCAGGCTGTGATCGTCGACCGCATCGTCGCCATTGTCAACGACACCCTCATCACCCAGTCGGATGTCAATGCCGCATTCGATCCGATACGCAAAAAAATCGAGGAGCAAATGACCGGCCTGGAAAAAGACGCTATGTTGGAAAAGGCCCGGCAAAACCTTCTCAACCGAATGATCGATGATATCCTGATCGAACAGGAGGCGGCCAAACTGGACATCGACATATCGGATGAGGAGGTGATGGGGACGATTGAGAGCATCCTCTCCAAGAGGGATCTCACGATATACGCATTTGAAAGGGTTCTTGAAAAAGAGGGGTTATCCCTGGAAGGATATAAGCAGGATATCAGGCAGCAGATGATACGTTCCCGCGTTGTGCGCCGGGCCTTAAGAACGGCAATATCCGTAACGGACGAAGAAATAGGCCAGTACTATGCCCGGCATCGCTCGGAATATGAGGGGGAAGAAGCCGTCCGAATCAAGCAAATAGTCCTTTTGTTCCCTGAAGAGCCCGGTGGCGACACGAAGAAGGAAATGCAAGCGGAAATGAGTGCAATTCTCGAACGTTTGAAAGCCGGAGAATCCTTTGACAAAATGGCGGCACAATTCTCTCATGGGCCGACAGCCAAACAGGGTGGCGATATCGGATTTGTCGGCAAGGGTATCATGACGCCGGAACTGGAACAGGCCGCCTTTTCTCTGGAACCGGGCCAGGTGAGCGATGTCATCGAATCGCCGACAGGCCTTGCGATCATTACCGTAACGGATAAACGGGGCAATGGAGCCATAATGGGTGAATCCCTTCGTGATGAGATCAAGAACAGAATCATGGAAACGAAGATGGATAAAAAAATCGATGAATGGATCGCTGATCTGCGAAAAAAAGCTCACATTTCCATTAAAGATTAGTACGGGTGCCGTCAATCGACCCGTTTCGCCCGACATCGCTTTTCTCAGGACAAACCCGATGCCCCGCTATTTCCCCGGGGCATCCCTTTTTATAGTGATTTTTCATCATGAACTGTATTCGCATCAAAGGGGCCGCACAGCACAATCTGAAACATTTGAACCTGGAAATCCCCAAGGATAAATTGGTGATCATTACCGGACTGAGTGGCTCCGGGAAATCATCTCTCGCTTTCGATACGCTATATGCAGAAGGACAGAGGCGCTATGTCGAATCTCTGTCCACCTACGCCAGGCAATTCATCGGCCAGATGGACAAGGCCGAGTTCGACTCCATTGAGGGTTTGTCGCCAGCCATTGCCATCGAACAGAGATCGGCCAGCCAGAATCCCCGCTCCACCGTGGGCACGGTAACGGAAATTTACGACTATCTGCGTCTTCTTTACGCCCGCATCGGCGTTCCCCACTGTTATCAGTGCGGACGAGAAATTCAGTCCCAGACGATCGATATGATGGTGGAAACAATCCTGAGCTTACCGGAGAAAAGCAGACTGACGATTTTTTCTCCGATAATTCAAGGGAAAAAAGGTGAGTTTCAGAAGGAATTCAAAAAGCTCCTGAAAGATGGTTTTGTCCGGGTCCGTGTCGATGGTGAAGTCCGGGAACTGGCCGATGGTATCGCCTTGGAAAAGCAGAATCGCCATGATGTTGATGTGGTCATCGATCGGCTGGTTATGAGGGAGGGCATTCGGCAACGACTGAGGGACTCCCTGGAAACGGCCTCCAGGCTTTCCGACGGCCTGGTTCGCATCGACCTCGCTGAAGGCGAGGAATTGCTGTTCAGTGAACGTTACGCCTGCCCGACCTGTGGAACCAGTATGCCCGAACTCGCTCCCCGCATGTTTTCCTTCAACAGTCCTTACGGCGCCTGTCCCGAATGCGGCGGGCTGGGAACACAGATTTTTTTTGACGAAGACCGCATCGTGCCCGATCCCGATCTTTCGCTTCGTGAAGGTGCAATCGCTCCCTGGGCCGGGCGCAACTCCATGCCTCACCACCAAATGCTCGAGGCTTTGACCCGTCATTACGATTTTGACATCAACATGGCCTTCGGCCAATTGCCGGAAGGTATCAGGGAAGTACTCTTGAGGGGATCCGGCAGGGATAAAATCCAGTTTTATCTGGACCGCCGGGGACGACGCCTCTTCTACGAGAAACCTTTTGAAGGCGTCATCGCCGAACTGAACCGGCGCTACCGGGAAACCACGTCCAGTGCCGTTCGAATGGACCTTAACCGTTATATCAATTCAAGGGACTGTTCCCTCTGCCGGGGAGCAAGACTGAAGAAAGAGAGTCTGGCTGTGACGGTAGGGGGTAAAAACCTCTTCGATCTGTGCAGCCTTTCCATTCGTGAGGTCGCCCGTTTTCTGAAGACGATTCGCCTTTCCGCGCAGGAACAGCTCATTACGGAAAAGATTTTGAAAGAAATCGGGGAACGGCTCCATTTTCTCATCGACGTGGGAGTGGATTACCTGAATCTGGCGCGGTCCGCCGGAACCCTGTCGGGAGGCGAAATGCAGCGGTTACGACTGGCCTCTCAAATAGGCTCCGGCCTTGTCGGAGTCCTCTACATACTGGACGAACCGACGATTGGCCTGCATCAACGGGATACGGAGCGTCTTATTCTCAGTTTGAAAAAATTGCGCGATATGGGCAATACGGTGCTGGTCGTTGAACATGACCGGGACATGATGATTGCCTCGAATCAGATCATCGACATGGGACCCGGTGCGGGCCTGCAAGGGGGCCATGTCGTATTCCAGGGTACCCCGGAGGAGATTCTCCATTGTTCGGATTCCCTGACAGGGCTCTACCTGTCAGGGGAAAAAGGCATTGCGGTGCCGGCCAAGCGGCGGACAGCCGGAGAGAAACGCATTCTCATCGAGGGTGCCCGGGAAAACAACCTTAAGAATATCGACATCTCCATCCCCGCTGGTCTGTTTACCGCGGTAACGGGTGTCTCCGGTTCGGGCAAGAGCACCTTGATCATCGAAACCCTCTACAAAGTTATGGCCCGCCGTTTGGCCGGGGAAAGAGGGGGGGGGATAAAAATCAGGCATCTTGCCGACCTGGGTGGTGTCGAGCGGGTCATCCTCATCAACCAGCAACCGATCGGCAGAACGCCACGCTCCAACCCGATTACCTATACGGGCATCTTTTCCCATATCCGGGATCTTTTTGGCCGGCTACCCGAATCTCGGGTTCGGGGCTACAAACCGGGGCGCTTCAGCTTTAACGTCAAGGGCGGCCGTTGCGAAGCCTGCGAGGGCAACGGCCTAATCAAGATTGAAATGCATTTTCTGCCCGATGTGTACGTCCTCTGCGAAACCTGCCGGGGAAAGCGTTTCAACGAGGATACAATGGAGATACGCTACAAGGATAAAAATATTGCCGATATTCTCGATATGACCGTTAGCCAGGCCATCCCTTTTTTTGAAAACATCCCCGTCATCCGAACGAAACTTCAGTTCCTCTTCGACGTCGGCCTGGGTTATATCCGCCTGGGGCAATCGGCCACGACACTCTCCGGTGGAGAGGCCCAGCGGATCAAGTTGTCCCGCGAACTGGGTAAGCGTATCAACAGCAACACCCTATATATCCTGGATGAACCCACCATCGGCCTCCATTTCGCCGATATCCAGAAGCTTTTGGATATCCTCATGCGCCTCGTCGATATGGGCAACACGGTGGTTGTCATCGAACACAATCTCGATGTAATCAAATGCGCCGACCATATCATTGAATTGGGTCCCGAGGGAGGACCCGGGGGTGGCGAAATAATCGCCACGGGCACACCCGAAGAAATCGCCCGTCAATCCACATGTCCCACCAGCCGTTTTCTCCGGGACATACTGGGTCTTTAACGGTTCACTTCCGAACCAAGACAATCCGTTCCGCCAGATCATCGAAAATGTGATATCCCGATCCCCCCGCAGCCAGCACGTCAAGCAGTTCATCCGGACGCCTCACCCAAATCCCTCCGATCACCCGGACACCCCTGGAAAAGAGCGGCCCCGGGAGCATTCCCGCCGTGGGTCCCATGACACAGATATCCGCTTCTTTCCTCGCTTTCCGGAGAATGCCTTCCAGGGTGTGATTGAACAGAGTAACACCGGTGACGACCAGAACATCAGCACCACTTATGACCTCGTCGGCCTGTGAAGCCGGCACAAAATGGTCCATTTCCTCCTCGCGCAAGGTCCGGGGATCCTGCTCGACGACCCACCATGTTCCCCCCCGCCTTTTCAACTTCTGCATAACCGGCACCAAGGCGCCGATGACCGCCACCTTTTGATCCGGCTTCATCTCGATCAGATCCTGGGCATCCGTATTTCTTATTATTTCATAATCGTCCGGCACATTCCGGCTCCAGTACTCGGCCGACAGGGCATTCAGCGCCGCAATGCCCATCGCCCGACGCAGGGGCTCCCGGGAATCCAGGTCATCCAGAAGACTTAACACCCCGGTACCCTGGATTTTTCTGGGATCACGGATTCTGCCAGCGGAACTCGGACAACATACGGCCTCAGGCACCTCCTTCACCGGGGTGAAACAAAGCCCTCCTGCACCGGTCGAAAGTTTTATCCCCGTAAAGAAAACCCCAACTGCAACCCTCTCCACAATCGCCTCTTCCGCGATAAGGCCCAAACCCGCCAGGATCTCCTGCCTTGCTTCGAACAGAATACCCATAATCACGCCTCCTTTTGCGTTTTTTTGAATCATGACATGGTTCAGCATGCAAATGCATTGACTTAAGTCAAACGGCCCCACGTATCCAAAACAGACAGGGGAGACAGGACGGGGTGCATGCAAGGGAATGTAATGTTTCGACCGGGAAAAACCAATGGGTGGGGCTGACAGATCTGGCTATGTTTTTGTTTGAATCCCGCACGCCGAAGAGGGGCACTCCGAATGCCCGTCCCGAGGCTCCCTTTACTTAAATGCGGGGGTGACGATCTCCTGACCAATGTGTTCGGCATCGTTTGTGTTAAATTCCATGATGCGTTTGAGGTGAAAAAAGCTTTCCTCGTCCATGGAGGTAAAACTGATTGCCGTTTCTTCTTCACCTACCCTCAAGATCTTGCCGGCAAGGCTGATTTGGACGTCCTCGCTCAACTTGATATCGACCGTGCAGAAAGCGTTTTGTTGAAAAAAAGATGCGGTGACGCATAGAACGCCTGTTAGGCTGAGATTGATCATGTCCACCCGATGCTCCGCCTTATCGCATCGGACCCTCATTTCAAACTGGACCGGAACTCGGGTGCGTTTTCTTCTCTCGCTGCTCATGGTCCTTCCCCGGCATCATGGTTTTGTTCGGTAACTTTCGCATGGTTGACGGCACATTTTCAGGATACCCTGATCTCTCCGTCGGCAATTTTCTGTAGAGCGGATTTGTCCAGAATCCTGACACGGGATCCTTCACTTTTCAAAATCCCCAGACGGGTCATCCTCGTCAGGATTCTGGATAATGTTTCCGGTATCGTCCCCAGCAGGGCCGCCAATTGCCCTTTGCTGACCTCCAATACCAGCTCTTCCTGATCAGGAGACTTTTGACTATGCAAGAGCAGGTACGTCGATAGCCGTCCGGGAACTTCTTTCAGAGACAGGTCTTCGATCAAAAGGGTGAACCGCTTCAGGCGCAAGGACAACACGGCCAGCATATTCAGGGCAAGGGCGGGATCCTTCCTGATGATCCCTATGAAGGCGTCCCGGGGAATAAACAAACAAGTCGTGTCCATATTGGCCTTGGCATTTGCCGGGAAACCCTGTCCCGTAAAAACGGAGGCTTCGCCGAACACTTCGCCGGAACCAAACAAATGAAGAATCTGTTCTTTTCCTTCAGCGGAAACCTTATAGACCCTTACCTGACCCGCTTTAACGATATAAAAGCCGCGTCCCTCATCACCCTCCAGAAAAATGACCTCACCACGACGGTATAAGCGCTGTTGCACAATATTCGCGATGTTAAAAAGTTGACTGCGTTCCAGCCCCTCAAAAAGGGGGATCGTCTTGATGTCTCCCAAATCGTCCATGATTTTCAGAATAGGGGCTTTAACACCGTCTGTCAAAGAGTATTTGCCAGTACGGTATTTCGCGGATTGCCGCCTCTGATTCATTGTCCCATGAAGGAGCGAACATCGGCCTTCCCCGTCCCTGCCCCTACTTCACGGCCTCAAACAGCATATGGCACATCCTCCGTTCGGCAATCACCACCTGATTTTGAAAACCGTCCCCCTGACATCCGCGAATGGAGGAGCTGACTTCAGTTCCACACGATGATTTATGATATCGCGGATTTGAAGAGCTGACTGATATGGGGGATGACGATATTGATCATCAGCCCCAGGGAACAGAGCTTGGTGTCCACGGCCATACCCCACTGATAGTCGCCGAAGTATAACACGACAACAGCCTTGTCCCCTTCCAGTTCAAGAATGTAATACTTACCCATCTCAGGCAGACCACTTTCTTTCATCGTATTGATGATGTACTGCGTGATCTGATTGAACATGGCCGAGGCGACGGGGTTGGAGTTGAACGATGCGATCGACTGACCGTCACGGGTTGTGTAAATGTCGCTGGTAAAAGCGCCACCGTTGGAATATTCCTTTAGTTCTTCCATGGCCTGATTGAGTTTGCTGATATCCATAGTATGCTCCTTCAAAAAATTTGATTTTTTTTTCTTCCTGGCACTGGAAGTAAAAATTTTAAAGATGTTCATATGTCTTCCCGAACCGCCTTTCCCCGGTCTTCATGTTGCCCCCTTCAAAACGGCAACAAACAGCCCATGCAACGTCATCATTGTTCACCAAAACACCCTTCGATGACGGGGAAATAAAACCACATGGCATGCCGGTCCATTTCCTCAGTTTTTCCTGCAAACCGTTTCGCTCAAAAAATACCTGCATATCCGACGCGACGAAACCGTCATCTCAACTCGCCAGAGCATCGGCAAAGATTGCCTTGGCCTTGGGTAGCGCGACGTTGAGCAAAATACCCAGAGAGGTCTTTTTCGTGTCAATGAGGATACCCCACTGATACTCATCCATAACCAGCACAACCACCATTTTGTCGCCGGCCAGATCGATCATGTACGTGTTGCCCATGGACGGGAAACCCGCTTCCTTGATGCTGTTGAGCATGTACTGGGTGATCTGGTTGGACATGGCGCAATATGTTTCGTTCCCGTTGTAACTCATAATGGATTGACCGTCGCGACTCGTGTAAACATCGCACGAGATCAATCCGGCCCCTGCCGACTCTTTTAAGGTATTTATTGCTTCGTTCAGTTTCTTGATGTTCACGGCATTCTCCTTTCCTTCCGTAAATTGGGTTAAAGTTTCCCCCTCCCTCGGTAAATCGGGAGGACATTTTTCGTCTTCAACAGGTCCGTCTTCCGTATCGACCATGTCCTCAATCGCGGACGGGGCCCTGTCTCCGGACAAATCATTTTCACTCTCCACGGTTTCCCCCGGACCAAATTCATCAACCGGCGCGGTAGAAAACGAACCCTCCTCTGCCTGGTCGTCAGGTGGAGGGGTATCCATCGTTACCGCGGGAGCGGCCTCTGAGGAAACCGTTTGGCTGACCTCCTCCCCGATATTAAAAATATCGTCGAGTTCCGTATCGTAGGAACTCACCGGCGAAGGTCGTGCGGATTCGGATACAGGGCGGGACCGACGACGGCTCTCAAGAACCATGGAGATGAAGGCCAAATCATGCTGAACATTTTTTTCCACGGAAAAGGATTTTGAACTGACCTGGATCTCCGGGTGCTCCCAGTCAAGCATTTCCATCACGGCGGTTTCTCCGTAGCTGTTGGTCGCCGTCGCGTGAATCAAAACGCCTTTCCTCAAAAACATTTTTCCCGTCTGGCTATGATTGCGGATCGTCAGGATACACGTTTTCTTTTCGAGCTGGATCAACTTAAGAAAAGAAATCAGTTGAATACCGGACACCTTAACGTCATCGGATGCCTTGACGATGTTGTAAATATTGTCGACCAGAAGGTTGAAGTCCAGGGGCTTCTCCAGGTAACGAACCGCCCCCAGATGTGAGATACTGCTTTCAACGGACGGGGTACCGTAGGCCGTCATCACGATGACAGGAATTCTTGGATGGTGGGAACTCATGTAAGCCAGCAGCTCGAAACCGTCCATGACGGGCATTTTCAGATCGGTTATGATCAAATCGACGCTTTCCTCTTGCAGGACCTGCGTCGCTATTTTCCCATTCGCGGCCGTTTTGATCTCAAATTCCCGATCATGGGCCTTGAGCCCTTCGGCCAAACTTAGAAGGAACGTTTTATCGTCATCGACAATTAAAATTATCGCCACAATGAACCTCGCATGTATTAATCACCCGGAAAATCCGTGTGACTTCCCGCCCCGCAAACCCGGACAACATTTGATAAGCATCAAGCGTGCCGTAAAATGGAATTGTTGGATAAACCCCATGGTGACTGGGTTCACAGCCTTGGTGATTTTGGGAATGGGGCCGTAATGGCCACGGTGGTTCAAAACAGGCGGGTCATTATGATTCACTGACTAGTCAATTTGACCGGTATCTGGAGATTGGAAACGTCTCACCTTTCTTTTGAGCGTGGACAATGAAATGCCAAGGGCTCTGGCGGTCTGGGTCAGGTTGCCTCCCTTCTTTTTGAGAGCCTCCATGATATGGTTTCGTTCCATCTCTTCCAGGGGGATAGGGTCATCGCTAAAATCTGCCGCCACCGCGGCATCGTCTGTCTTTGTTTCTTCCGCAACAAACAGCAGTTCCGATGGACGAAGCCGTTGTTTGTGAAGAATGAATGAACGCTCCAGAACATTCCGCAACTCTCTGACATTCCCCGGCCAACCATATTTCAGCAAAAGGCGGATCTCCTTATCATCCAGATCCAGTGCTGGATTCCCACCGAAAAGAGCAATAAAATGGCGACAAAGCAGGGGGATGTCTTCGGCTCTCTCCCGGAGGGGCGGGATATGGATGCATAAAACGCTGAGACGGTAGTACAGATCCTTACGGAACTGGTTGTTTTGAATGGCTGTCTCCAGATCGATGTTGGTGGCTGCAATGATGCGGACATTGACCTGAACCTGAGATTCTCCGCCCAAACGCCGAATCGAGCTGTTATCCAGAACGCCCAGCAATTTAGCCTGGAGATGAAGGGGCATGGTGGAAATTTCGTCAAGAAACAGCGTTCCCCCTTCGGCCAGTTCGAAAACACCTTTGCGACTGGTTTCGGCGCCGGTAAACGCTCCTTTTTCATAACCGAATAATTCAGATTCAATCAGGCTTTCCGGCAGAGTCGCACAATTGATAAAGACAAAGGGTGCGTCATGCCAGGGGCTGGCATAATGGATATGACGCGCCAGCAAGGTTTTACCCGTTCCCGTATCTCCTGTAATCAATACAGGTGATCGAACCTCCGTCGCCCGTCTGACCATCTCAGACAACCTTCCTCGCTGGCCGAGTGTCCCGATGAGCATGGAGTTTTTCTGATCTTTCGCAGCTTTATAAGATTGGAGCAGTTTGGCGCGTTCGAATGCACTCATCTGCAGTGCCCGTTTGATGGATAACCTCAATTCCTCGAGTTCAAACGGTTTGAGCAAATAATCATGGGCCCCCGAGCGAATGGCCTGAATGGCATGTTCAAAAGAGGGGTGGGCCGTGATGAACAAAATTTTACATTCCTCGTTGCTCTCGAGAATCTCCGGGCAAATAGCGTGTCCCCGCCTGTCCGGCAACTTTTCGTCCAGAAGAACGACATCGATATTGTGCATGCGGCAAACGCGTAATCCGTCGTTAGCGGAATACGCCGTATGAACGTCAAAGAAGGGGCCGTGAAATTCTTCCTTGACCGTTTCGCAAAAGATTCGATCATCGTCGATAATCAATAAATTCCTCTTTATCGTTCCGTCATTCATTTCAGGCTGTCCCCAATGTCAACCGGACAAGCGTCCCTTCGCCCACTTTGCTTTCGATTGCTATATTCCCGCCAATTTGCATCATCAACTTTTTGACGATAACCAGGCCTAAACCGGTGCCATGGGGTTTGGAAGTAAAGAATGGTTTGAACAGGTTGTCCAACTGATATTGAGACATGCCGACCCCGTTGTCCCGGACGGTCAATTCCAGCGTTTTTCCTCTTTTATACAGGCCGATCACCACTTGGGCCCGAACTTCGGACTCCAGGAAGGCGTCTGCGGCGTTGCTGAACAGATTAAGCATGACCTGCTGCAGTGCCCGGGAGTCAGCAAGAGCCATGTCATCCTGGGTGGTGAGATCCGTTTCAATCATGATGCCACGGCCTTCGAAATCCTCTTTTACAAGGAGGAGAAAGTTGTCGATAAAAGACAGCAGGGAAATGTCTTTCAAGACCAGGTTTTCGTACATGTTAAAGTTTTTTAGTGATGTCAGTAAGTATTCCACACGATTAATTTCGTTCAATACCCTGTCGGTATATTCGAGGATTTTATCAGGGGAATAATTGCCGATGTTGTTCTTCAGCACACTCAGGGTCATTTTCATGGAATTGATCGGATTTCCGATTTCGTGACGGATACCCGAAAAGATGTATCCAAGATTGCTCATCATCTGAACGGATTCGGCGATGTTTTCCAAGCGGGTCCTCTCCGTGATATCGCGACTGATGACGAGCATTTCATCATTACCGAGAGGCATGAAACTGGCGTCGAAAAGCAAATTTCCCCGAGGGGCCGGAAGCTGATACTGGATTTTGGTGATCATCTTCTCCCGAAAGGACTGATTCATGGCATCAATGAACTGACCGACCACGGAAATAGGGAAAATATAATGAACAAAATGGCCCTTTTCCAGCCGCAGGGGAAACGTTTCATCCTCCATTAGCCTGGACGCCCAGTCGACGATCATCCCCTGTCTGGTCAATCGCAGGAAGATATGTGGAATAACATGATAAAACATGTCCAGTTCCGTCCTGGAAAGACGGAGTTCTTCCTTCACATCGTTGACATGACCGATGTCTGTCACGACAAGAACGGCGAAGAATTCGAGAGATGACGGTTCTTGATCCCGAGTTGCAGGGATGGGATGGAAGACGAGGCTCAGTTCCAGATCCTCTTGGAAATCGCGAATGGTGCACTCGTGGGACTGTTTTTGCCCCACCTTCCTTCGTGCTTCGCGCCATACGGACATCAAATGGCAATCCTGATCATGGCAGTGAGGATGAAAGAACGTGTGTAACGGCATGCCGATAATGCTGTCCAATCGGGACAATGACCACTGTTCGACATTGGTGCTGCATCGACGGATGGCGCCGTCATCGTCCACCAGCAGGATGAGATGAGGGAAGGCGTTTCCCGTGTCTTCTCGGGTATGACCGTCCGTATGATCAACCGGCGCAGAGGGGCCCTCCGAGGCGGACCACAAACCGGGTAGTTTCAGTGAACGTTTGTCCATATTCTTCCCCGAATCGTAACAATGGAGACATGAGAAAAATCATTTTCCGGATCGGGGCATTTTCCCGAACCGTCTGCCCGGATCCCCATGATTTCGGAAACGTGTTGCCAGCGAACGAAAACAACACGTAATTACAAATAAATCCCTTTTTTGCAATGAATATGTTGGCGACACCAACTGTCCTGGTCAGAACACATGACAGGCATAGTCCTTTTTATCGGAATAAATCCCGCCTGTTGACCTGAAGAGATCCATAAAGAAGACAAAGGGATTTCGATGCGTTTTCTTAAAAACTTTCACCCCGCCCCTCGGGATGATCTTGAGAAGCCCCCCAATACTGAAAAATGACCGTTGAAGCGGGGTTCGGGCTAAAGCGATTTTAACCCCGCGGGGCTCTGTGCCCGGAAAAGCATGGGAACACCCGCGATTCTACCGTTACTGAATAAAAAAGTGAAGCCCATTCTGCAGGCATCTTCATGGGTTCTCTATCGGCAGCGATAGATCTCCGGGTATTCAGGCGCCCGGAACAGGGATAGTTGTGATGCGGGCCCCATTCGTTGTTCCTTTGAGAGGTGAATACTCCCACACGAGCCATGAAGTTCAGGTTTTTGGGTGCTTTTTTCGTGTTTTTTTGGTTGCAAGAGCCGGTTTTTTGTGGCATACTCCCCGCCGATTTGGTTTGGTTCATTTCCTTTCCTTGGGAATTGTGGGCTGGTTCCCGGGGCAGGTCGTTGGCGTTACAGAGGAAGGGGATTTCAAGCGAGTCCTCCCAAATAGCGGGGAAAGGCCATGTTGCAGCGACGTCAGGAGCTGCTTACCCAAAATAATTTCGCATCGAAAGGAGAAAGTGATGATGAAAAAACC
>JAAYKM010000046.1 GCA_012522415.1 Deltaproteobacteria bacterium
ACGTAGAGCGGTATTGGGTTGACTTCCGTAGGGGCAGCGGCGATTCAAATGGTCAGGACAGTCAGGCGGGAAAAGCAATATGATGTGGTGGTCATCGGTGCCGGCGCCGGAGGTATGATGGCGGCGGGCAGGGCGGCCGAGGCAGGGGCCGGGGTCCTGCTCCTCGAAAAAATGGATCGGCCCGGAAAGAAAATACGCCTCACCGGAAAAAAGCGGTGCAATTTATCGAACGTGCAAGATCTGAAGGGATTCGTCGCCATGTTTGGTGAAAATGGTCCCTTTCTCTACCGGGCCCTTCACGAGTTTCCCCGGGAAAGTCTCCTGTCCCTCTTGCGTGACCACGGACTGGAAACCAAGGTGGAGCGGGGCGGGCGGATTTTCCCCGTTACCGATAACGCCGGGGATGTGTTGCGCGTACTGCGTCAGTATGTCGGGGAACACGGCGCGGATCTTCATACGGGCGTCAGGGTGACCGGCCTGGCGACCGAGCGGGGACGGATCAGCGGCGTACAGACAGAGCAGGGGGACTATCCGGCTAAAGCCGTGGTTTTGGCTACAGGCGGCGCCGCCTTCCCCCAGACCGGATCGTCCGGTGACGGTTACCGGATGGTGACTCCACTGGGACATACCATCGTAAAGGTGCGTCCGTCCCTGGTGCCTCTCGTTGTGCAGGAAATCGATCTGGCCTCATCCATGCAGGGTGTAAGCCTCAGGCATGTGCGGATGACCGCCTTTGCCTGCCCGGCCGAAAAGATCGATATCGGGCAGGTTCCCCCTTACGATGTCGGGCGTGGTCTGAAAGGCAGGAAGTCATCGACGCCGATTCTGGAAAGTCGTCAGGGAGAGATGATGCTGACGCACTTTGGTATGGGCGGACCGATCACCCTTTTGATGAGCCTGTCAGTGGTCGATGCGCTGGAAAAAGGTCCCGTCAGCGTATCCATCGATTTGAAACCCGGTCTTTCTTTTAGACAGCTCCATGAAAGGTTGCAGCGGGATTTCAGCCGCCACGGGAAACGCAGCTTCCGGCGGATTATGGAGGGTCTTGTGCCCCGCAAAATGGTGGAACCCCTTGTCGGGCTTTCGGGTGTGGACGCCGGTCGGCCGGCCAACCAGATCTCTGCCGCGGAGCGGGAGAAAATGGTTATGACGCTGAAGTCCTTGCGATTCAATATCGCCAAACCGCTCCCCCTGTCCCGGGCCGTCGTTACGGCCGGGGGCGTTTCGCTCAGGGAAATCGATCCGAGAACGATGGCGTCCCTGAAGATGCCTGGTCTTTATTTCTGTGGCGAGGTGATGGATATCGATGCGGATACAGGGGGCTACAATTTGCAGGCCGCCTTTTCAACGGGCTGGCTGGCTGGCGAGTCGGCGGCCCGATTCGTGCGGTCTCATTGAGAATGCCTGATGAGGGACAATGTACGGGAAGGCGAAGTGGAAAGCCTCGTGTTTTCGTCAACAGGCATCATGACGGGGTCAAATCATATTTTTCAAGGATGGTCCGTACGGCGGCCCGGTCATATTTCCCCGTTGCAGTGACCGGAATTTTATCGACCACCACAAGACGCCGCGGCATGGCATAGGGTTCAACGAGAGCGGCCATGCTGTGCCGCAGAACAGCGGGATCGGCATCCGTCACGACCAGGGCGACCAAACCCACCCGGCCTCCACCGGCGTAGGCCCCCCCGGTCACCAGGGCGTCGTGCACACCGTCTAGGGTCATCATTTTTTCTCGGATTTCCGCCAGGTCAACCCTTTTCCCGCCGATTTTAATCACGTCATCGGCCCGTCCCCGGAGGAGAAAACGTCCGTCCCCCCCTTCTTCGGCGCGGTCCGAGGTGACGAAAAATCCCGCCTCATTGCGGGGCAAGGACGGCGAGATGAAGGGAGACAGGACCTGGATCCGCCCCTCCGCAACCCGCCAGGTCACCGGTTCAAGGGCGTTCCAGGCATCACCGTCGATTCCCCGGCACCGGATGGCAACGCCCCCCGTTTCCGTGGAACCGTAGATTTCATGGATGTCCAGGCTCACCTTCTCACGGAAATAATCGGCGTCCCCCGGATCCAGGGCTCCGGCGGAAGAAAGGGCGAGTCTCAGGGAGTGCTTTTTGATTCCGTCCCCCTTGAGAACGCGGTAGCAGGAAGGAACGCTGATTAAAATCGACGCTTTCGACGCCCGGGCCGTCTTCATGATTTCCCGTGGGAAAACATAAATGCCTTCAAGTACACGGGCAGACGCAATCAGGGGGACGAGAATCGAAAAAAGAAAGCCGTATATGTGCCGGGGCGGAACCGTGGAAAGGAAGAGGTCATCCGCCGTAATTCCGAAGCGGGCAATGATGTAACGGGCCTCTTCGACCATATTCCGCGGCGTCTTGGCCCAAACCTTCGGGACGCCGGTGGAACCGCCGGTGAAGAGCATGAGGAAGGGTTCATCGGCGTCGATGCCCTGTTCGGGGAAGGGTTCCGCCTCGGTTATCATGGCAGGGAGAAGCACTTCCCGTCCCGGAGGAACGTCTTCGGGACGGTCGGTCAGGAATGCGGCGACCGGTATTGTTTCCAGGACCTCTTCCAGTACATGCCGGGAAAAGGCATAGGGAAGAACCAGACGGGGTCCGCCGGCAACAGCGGCCAGAAAAGCGGCGGCCAGGAGGGCCTTGTTATCCGTGCACAGACAGAGGGTCGCCCGCTTTCCATTTTCAAACGCTCTGAGACGTCGTATCCCCGAGGCGAGGCGATGTACCGTCCCGTAGGACGGGCCCCCCAGAATGTACTCCCTGTCTTCCTCCGGAACATTTCCGTGGAAATACCCGGTCCATATCCTTTCCAGGGGGGGGGCCATGCTTCGGTAGGCACCCGTCATACCATCGTTCCTCTTTCCCGATCTCACCCGGGGGAAGGGGACCCGGCCTTTCGGCCCGACAAATCCCTTGACTTCTCCCGCCGTTTCCAATTTATTATTGCCGCTGTCTCTTACCATATTTTATCCTCGTTGAACATGTGGAAAAAAACATTTCTTTTTGGTACAGAGAGGCAGCTTGCCCGCCGGGGTCAAATGGGAATCACCCCGGCGTGTGCCAGGACATTTGGGAAAAAACAGGGGTCCGTATGCCTTACCCGATCACGATTGAAAGCCTGATCCCCCACCGGGATCGAATGAAACTCATCGATGAAATTGTAGATATTACGGACCATTCGGCAATCACCAGGACAACGGTTTCCTCACGGCTGCCGCTTTATCGGGACGGGCATGTGGACAGCCTGATCATTATTGAAATCGTCGCCCAGACGGCGGCCGTCCATGTGAGCTGGAGAAAAGACACCACCGGAAAAGCGGGCGGCGGCCTGCTGGCCGGCGTTAAAAACGCCGATTTTTTTATGGAACGGGTTCCCCTTCAGACCATCCTCACGACCACGGTTAAACCGTTGTACAGCGCGGATGGTTACACGGTTTTGGAAGGAA
>JAAYKM010000047.1 GCA_012522415.1 Deltaproteobacteria bacterium
AATAAAAGGCTTGAATGGGTCTTTTCTTCCCTTCGAATCAAGAGTCGGCATTTCCGTTGAAACAAGCCCCGTCTCCTCCCCCCAAACAACCCCCGGCATCCAGACTGCGATGATCATCAAGACGATACACGACATCAAAAGTCTATAGATCTCATTCTTTTTCATTAGCCTGGTCATCACTGCTCCCTTTTTCCATGCCCTCGTTCCCGAGAAACATGTAAGTCTTGATAACGCCCGTGGTAACAATTTCGTTGTCTCTTCTACCTTTTTTGTCTTTCCCTTCTTTGCTTAAATTGAGAACCAAGTCCTCGACGTTAATAATTCTGGGCAATTGAGATATTTTGTCGAAAAACTCCAACGTATTCGGGAAAGTTCCCAACACTTTCACCCTAATGGGAATATCGATATAGAATTTATCCTCGGAGGATGCGGAAGCATCGTCTCCCTTCGTCCCGGAATCATCTTTTCCTTTTTTGCCAACCCCCTTCTTTTCCTTTTTTCCATCATCTTTGGCTGGGGCAACAAATATGGGTTCAAACAAAAGAAAATCCACCCCCGAATTACGACCGGCCAGGGATACGGATTCAACAAGGCCCGGCAGTTCTTTTTTATCCGGAAGCTTGGTGAGTGCCTCCCGGAAATCCACCCTGAGCTTCTTCAATTGCTGAATATAGCTGTCCTTTTGTGCGGCAATCGCCTTCTTTGCCGTGATGTCCTGTTGCAATTTTTCCAATTTACCTTCCAGATTCCCTTTTTTAACCAATGCGTTTTGTAGATAAAAGAAATAGTAAAAGTACCCGATCAAAAGGCAGGCAAAAAACACCAGGGCCGCCTTCATACCAGGCGAAAGTTTTTTGAGGTCTTCAGCTGTAATGGCCATCGCCTACCCCTTTTTAATCCCGCATTTGAGTTTGAATGACTGTACTTTGATGCCTGAAAAATCGTCCTGTCTGGAGGAAACGAGATCCACATTGGCAATAAACGGCAGGGTCTCCAGTACTTTCATGAAAAAGGCCACGGTAATGGTATTCTTGGCTTTACCTTCTATGGATAATGATGTTGCCGTTTGGGTAACGTTTTCAAGGGACAGGTCTTTCGTCGGCACGGCTGAGGCAAGCTGATCGAGCATGAATATCGGAAAGGTACGACCCTTTTCCAGTTTTTTGATGAGGGCGATCTTGTTCTCGATGTTTATCTTGTTCTCTTTGAATGCCTGAATATCACCGACGATTTTGTTTAATTCCACAATTTGTCGTTCACTGTTCCGGATATTGTTTTCGAGGAGGGTATTCCGGGTAACCACGTAGAGATGAAGCGTTCCAATACATGCAATGAACACAATGAACGAACCCAGAAATATCAGGATTTCCTTGGCCTGACTGGCCTTTTTTTCCATTTCACGATAGGGAAGCAGGTTGATTTTAATCATTTGTCATCCACCCTTCTCAGGGCCAACCCCACGCATACGGCGGCGGAGGGGCCGATTCTTTCCATATCCGCTGCACTGATTTTTTTCTGATTGAAAACTATGTTCCTGAAAGGGTTGATAATCTCGGTCCTGATATTCATCCGTTCGCCAAGGTGTTCCGCAAAACCCGGCATCGCTGCAGAACCGCCTGACAACAAAACAGCCTTGATTTCAGTGCCGCCGTACGTGGATCGATAATAATCGACAGACCTCTGAATTTCCGAGCAAATCTGGTCTGCTGCGGCAAGAAGATTCTCGGTGAATCCTCTTTGGGCCTCCCCATCTCCTTCCACACCGTCAAGTTTAACTCGCTCAGCCTCGTCCAGGCTATTCAATCCCATGCTCTGCTGTAATGCCTCGTTGATATGCTCACCCCCCAGGGCAAAATCACGGGTTAAGACCGAGCCGCCGTTTTTGAGAACATTGATATTGGTCATGCTGGCACCGACATTAACAAGGATGACAATTTCATCATCGTCGATATCATAATTTTCCTCGTACATCGTCTCCAATGCAAAAGAATCAACATCCATAATCACGGGATTAAGGCCCGCCCCTCTGATGGCATCGGCATAGCTTTCTACAATTTCTGATTTCGCGGCAACCAGCATGACGTCCATTTGCGTTGAGTTGAATTCGTTTTCACCCAGAATCTGGAAATCATAACTGACGTCTTCCATGCTGTCGAAGGGCAGGTATTTGCTCGCCTCATCATGAATCAAAACACGCAATTCCTCGGCGGGCATCTTCGCAAAGGTAACTCTTTGTGCAATGACGGAGTTGCCGGAAAGCGAAGTGACGACATTCCGGCATCTTGCACCGGAAAGTTCGAAAAGTTCTTTTATTTTCTCTGTCAGGATGTGAGGTTCTGTCAGCATTCCCTCGCTGATGACCCCTTTGGGAAGAGAAACCTGCCGGTAACGATTGAGGGCATATCCCGTACCGGATCGACCGATTTCAGCCAGTTTGAGAGAATATGACCCGATATCCAACCCTACTGTCTGTTTTTTTGATGAGAACAAATCTCTAATGCTGAAGTCGCCCATTGGATCTCCATGTAATTGGATTGATGAATCCCGTTCCTGAAACCGGTTTAGTATCCCCGGCGACACCCCGTACTCGAGGAAGCCGGTTTGCTTCCTGTAGAAATTACCTGCGCCTTATCAAATTCAGCAAGTTTGATGCCACGTCTTCAGATTTTATGGAACTGTCTTCAAATCATCTTATTTGGAAATCCGGAAAACAACCTCGCCCTGCTTCACCATACCCAAATTATTCCGGGCGATCATTTCGATATAGTTCAAATTGGATTGAAGCAGAGCAATCTCTTTCCTCAGAGATTTATTTTCATCGATAATCGTCTGGTTTGCTCCTTGGAGTTCATGGAGTTTTTCCCGCATTAAATAACTGTCCCAAAGCCCTCGATTGCCGAGGGTGATCAACAATCCAGCAAACACGACAAAAACTATGATGTATCTACCGATTTTCACGATAAATCTCTCCTTTCGCCATGTCCGGAAGAGCTTTTGTTCTTAAGATATCCCCGTATTTCTCGCAGTTGAACAGAATCCGCACCCTTGCCGTCAAATACCTGACTCTTCGTTTCGCCAAATAATTGACTTAATGCGTTTATATAATGGTTATTTTTTATGTGCAACAGTAAATATTGTGAATTCTTCACATTTTTGTCGATGACAGGAGCCGTTGCGGCTCCCCAAGTAGAAATGAGCCCTCTCTAATCCATTCTTTCAATATATTCGCGATCTTTCGGGCCTTATGGTAACTAGACAGCGGTGCTGTTGTGATGCTTTGACCATTGAGGATGATTTGGCCGCTCCTCAGGTCCTCATAACTGACTTCGCCCAGGCTTTTGCCGACCCCCTTCGGGTAGTCCATGCTGTAATCATAAATCTGTGTGTAAATATCACCGTCCCTTACAGCCGTGTATCGTGCCATGTCCTCATTCAGGATGGGAATCGGTATCCCGATACCGACATACAGGGAAACACCATAACCCAGGATACTTGCACCCACGATCCACTCCGGACTCATCTCCTTCAGATTGCCGATCGTGGCAATGGTTCCCGCTCCACCCCGAGGTACACCGTTCCCTCCTCTCAGCACATCCGGGTCATGCTGCGTGCCTTCCCAGGCAACAAAGCCCTGCGCGCCACCCAGGAAAATCCGTGTTCCCACGCCAATCGTTTTATACAAGGGATCATTGAACAGAGGGCTCAACTGGCCGGATGTGGCATAGTTGGCATTGGCCATCTTCGGCCGCAACACCCCCATGTAGGTATAGATTGTCCGATCGGACATGTTAACGGCGCAGTTGTAGTTCTGGTACGCATTCCGCGGATTAAAAAGGATGGCGTCCTTGAGGTCTTTCAAGGTAATCGTTTTTTCGATCTTCCTGGCGGGGTAGCAATCCGTTCCATATCCCTCCGCCCTTAGACGAATCACTTTTCCGGTCACCAGCGCTTCGATAACGTGCCCGCCTCCATAGTGAAACTGCCCTGGATAGACACTGTTCAAAGGATCCCCTTCAACGATTTCCGTAGCACCGATGTAGCAATCCACGGCGGCAATACCGCCATAGGCGGGGACATCGTTGAGCCATACCCTGGAAGCCCTGATCTTGGGAGAAGTATGACCAAAATTCAGGAAAGCACCGGAGGAACACATCGGACTGAAAGTTCCCGTGGTCACGACATCAATTTTTCGGGCGGCGTCAACTTCTCCATGCTGTGCCACGATATCGATCATCTCTTCGGCCGTAACGACGACGGCTTGCCCTTGTTTTATCTTTTTATTGATTTCCTTGATGCTTTTCTGAACTTTGTTTTTCTTCATGACGCGGGACCTCAAGAGAGATGCTGTACAACCCTGTTCTTCGATAGCATAAACGTGATAAATAATCCATATTTCCGTCGACCAAACGGTTTTCCGCCATGGTTTCCGAATCAGACTCAGGCTATGCCGTTCGGGTGTGACCGAAACCGCCTGCCCCTCTGGCCGTTTCATCCAAGGTAGGGCTTTCATCCCAGCGGGCTCTGGCGATCTGTTGAACGATCATCTGGGCAATCCGGTCGCCACGGTTGATTTTAAAGGGTTTTTGTCCGTGATTAATCAGTATAACCCCGATCTCGCCCCGGTAATCCGCATCGATGGTTCCGGGGGCGTTCAACACGGTAACACCGAATTCCATCGCCAAACCGCTTCGCGGTCTGATTTGCGCCTCATAGCCCGCCGGCAGGGAAATAGCAAAACCGGCAGGAATTTTTTTCCATTCCCCCGGTTGAAGGATAACCGTTCGATCAACAGCCGCACGGACATCCATGCCCGCGGCGTGATCGGTCATGTACCGGGGAAGCCCGATATCCTCCTGCCCTGGATCTTTCTTGATACGGATACAGACCTCCTCTGTCACAGGGTCCCCCTCATTTCATCGACCAGATCGGGATCAACGCGACCTACGGCGACCATCGAAAGCCTGTCCAACGCAAACATCTCCTCCATCAGATCAGCAATATCCTGCCGGGAAACGCCTTCAATTCTTTCCATAACCTCATCCCACGGAATCTGTCGGCCAAAGCAGAACTCATTCTTGGCCAGGCGGGTCATCCGGTTATCCGTGCTTTCCATGCTGAGGAGAAAGTTCCCCTTGATCATTTCCTTGGCGTTTCTCAGTTCCCTGTCGTTTAAAGAATGATCTCGGAGACGTTTGATCTCACTGTACACCAGACGAATGACCTGGCGGATTTCGTCTGCCCCGGTGGCGGCATAAATTCCAAGCATACCCGCATCCAGATAAGAATTCAGGTAAGATTGAATGTCATAAACCAGGCCGCGTTTTTCTCTGATTTCCTGAAAGAGACGGGAACTCATGCTTCCACCCAGAAAAGCGTTCAACAGAAAGGCCGCATACCTTCTGGGATCCGTGGACGAAGGAGCCGGACAGCCAAGGACGAGGTGAACCTGTTCCAGTTCTTTGAAAACCACGGACGGAACGATGCGGGGTATGGGTGAAACATTTGGGTACGCTTCATCCGTACCGTTGAGGGATTCAAAATGGCGGGAAACCAAATCGAACAATTGATCGTGCTGAAGCCTCCCGGCCACCGAGATAACGAGATTGCGTCCCCGATAATTACGATTGAAAAAGTGGACAATCTGCTCTCTTGTAAGACCGGATATACTGTCCTGGGTCCCCATGATCGGACGGGCGAGAGGATGGCCGTCCCAGAGTCGGCCTTCAAAAATATCGTGGATATATTCATCCGGAGAATCCTCCAGGGAACGGATCTCCTGATGGATTACCGATTTTTCCCTTTCAATTTCTACGGATTGGAAGCGTGAGTTTCTTAAAATATCGGCCAGGAGCTCAATGGCCAGCTCAAGGCAGTAATCGGGAACCTTGACATAGAAGGCGGTGATTTCTTTTCCCGTGGACGCGTTGATGACGCCGCCCACCGCGTCGATAGCAGAGGCGATTTCCAAAGGGGACCGATTTTCGGTCCCCTTGAAAAGCATATGCTCGATGAAATGGGCTATCCCATTGGTTGCTCCATCTTCATGGCGGGAACCACAATGAACCCATACACCCATGGACACGGAGCGGACATGATTGATTTCTTCTGAAACGACACGAATCCCGTTAGCGAGGAGGGCCTTGCTGACCATTTTCTCCCAAGGCTTCCTTTCTACTGAGGCGGATCTTTCCCTGCTTATCGATTTCCAGGACTTTTACATTCACTTCGTCCCCTTCTTGAAGAATATCCGTGACCTTATTGACGCGTTCCCTGGCCAGTTGCGAAATGTGAACCAAGCCTTCCATTCCGGGCAAAATTTCCACAAAAGCACCGAAATCCACCACGCGCTTGACCGTTCCACGATAAATTTTCCCGACTTCCGCCTCCTCGGTCAGCAATTTAACCATGCATACGGCGCGTTCTGCGGCTTCCGCATCGGAGGAGGCGATGGTAACCGTTCCGTCATCCTCCACATCAATCTTCACACCCGTTTCACTGACAATTTGCCGAATATTCTTGCCGCCGGATCCAATGACATCCCGGACCCGGTCCGGCCTGACCTTGACCGTCGTGATTCTGGGAGCATAAATGGAAATATCCTGTCTTGGTTTACTCAACGTCTCCATCAGTTTGTCGATAATATGAAAGCGGCCTTCTTTGGCCTGATCCAAAGCCTTTCGGAGCACTTCCTCCGGCAGACGATCGATTTTGATATCCATTTGCAGGGAGGTAACGCCCTTCTTTGTTCCACAGACCTTAAAATCCATGTCACCACAATGATCTTCGTCTCCCAGGATGTCCGACAGAATCACGACTTCGTCCTTTTCTTTGAGAAGGCCCATGGCAATTCCGGCGGCAACTCCCTTGACGGGAACCCCCGCATCCATTAGGGCAAGCATGCCGGCACAGACCGTCGCCATGGAGGAGGAACCGTTGGACGAAAGAATTTCCGAAACAATTCGTATCGTATAGGGGAAGGCATCCGTATCCGGCAGAATGGGCACCAGGGCCCGTCTGGCCAAGGCGCCATGGCCAATTTCCCGACGCCCGGGGCTTCTCAGGGGTTTCGCCTCGCCAACACAGTAGGGAGGAAAGTTATAGTGGAGAATAAATGATCGCATCTCTTCACCGACAATGTAGTCCATCCGCTGTTCATCCTGGGACGTACCCAGTGTCAACGCGGACAGGGACTGCGTTTCCCCCCGATTGAAGAGTGCTGATCCGTGCGCCCGGGGCAACAGACCGACTTCGGAGCTGATGGGTCTGATATCCTTTGTCCCCCGATCGTCAATCCGCTTACGTTCATTGATAATCATATCCCGTAGGATACGGCTTTCCATTTTTTCCAAGATCCCGGAAATGGCCGGTTTTAACTTGCCGTCCTCCCCGGATAGCTCTGCAATGACCGCTTTTCTGATTTCATCAAGACGGGAATAGCGGTCCTGTTTTCGGTGTATATGGTAGGCTGCCTTCAAATCAGCTTCGGCCTTCGCTGTCACGTGGGCCAGCAGTGTTTCGTCAATCGGTTCGACCACGATTTCTCGCCTGGGTTTACCGATCTCTCTTTTCATCTTGATCTGAAGGTCAATGGCCGGACGCATGGCGTTGAGACCGAAGGCAATCGCATCTACGATGACAGCGTCATCCACTTCATCGGCGCCTCCCTCGAGCATGATCAGGTTCACGTCATATCCATCTCCCTGCTCGTGTTCAATCATCCGGCCTGCCAAGAAAAGATTGAGATCACTCTCCGCCATTTCATCAATGGATGCGTTGCAGACGAAATTCCCGTTGATCCTTCCCACCCTGATCGCCGCAATGGGTCCTTTAAAAGGGATATCCGAAATTTCCAGGGCTGCGGAAGCGGCCAGAAGGGCCGTCACATCGGGATCATGCTCCATATCAACGGAAAGAACCGTCGCGACCACCTGAGTCTCGTGATGGTAACCTTTGGGGAACAAGGGCCGAATGGACCGGTCGATGATACGAGACGTTAAAATTTCCCGCTCGTTTGGGCGACCTTCCCGCTTGAAAAACCCGCCGGGTATTTTACCCGCCGCAAAAGTCAGCTCCTGATAATCCACGGTCAGGGGAAGAAAATCCAGACCTTCCCGTTTCTCCTTCAAAGAGACCACCGTAACAAGCACCACGGTGTCTCCATAAGTCGCAAAAACCGCCCCATCGGCCTGAGCGGCGACATAATCAGTTTTCAGGGAAAGTCGTTTCCCTGAAAATTCGGTCAAATATTCGTTACTCATTGATTTGTTTTCCTTTTCATTCCAATTGTGGGTGATGGTCTGTCCGTATGCCTTACCGGCAAAGCCAAAAGCTCAGAAACCCGCTTTTGCCCATCCCCGGACATGTTGTTCCAGAAATCCCGCCAAAAGCATACCCCCCGTTACTTACGCAATCCCAGACGCGAAATAATACTGCGGTATCTTTCCAGTTCCGTTTTCTTCAGGTAATCGAGCAATCGCCGCCTCTGACCAACCAGTTTTAAAAGACCTCGCCGGGAATGATGATCCTTCTTGTGTGTCTTGAAATGCTCCGTCAGGTATTCAATTCTGGCGCTCAACAACGCAATCTGCACTTCAGGGGAACCTGTATCATCCTCATGCAGCTTGAATTTGTCGATAATCTCGCTCCTTTTTTCTACATCTAACACCGTTTCATCCTCCCTCGGTTTATTTGAAACTCTCCTTTATTTTAATATCGCTTCTTTCAATAAACTATTTAAAAACCCGAAGCATTCGGGCCACGGGGCTGCTCTTGTCACGGGAACGCATCTCCTCCGTCCCGCAGAGCATCTCCGCTACAGCCACGAGCCCCGTCTCGGCGGAAAGCAACTTTAACACATCTCCCGGGGCAAGGAAAGGGATATGATCGGCCCCCAAATCGCCGCCGGTCAATTGAACGCCTTGGCGCACCCTTCTTGCCAGAGGCTCATCCACACGAAGACTCTTCAGCCCCGGGATCGCCTGTTCAAGTGGAATCAGGGAAGTCAAAAGCCGGTCCTTCTTCTGTCCGTCCGTCAATCCCTCCAGAGCCAGCGCCGTCTCCTCCTTGAAAAACCCGCTCCTGGTTCTTCGCAAAGCCTCCAACGCAGCCCCACAGCCCAGGGTCTCCCCGATATCGGAACAGAGGGACCGGATGTAGGTTCCTTTCGAACAGGCAACATGAATCGTTACCCTCGGCATGTTTATTGCTCGTATCACCGCAGCATAAACTTCCACGGTCCGTGGGGGCGGCGTTACCGTAATGCCCCTCCGCGCCCATCGGTAGAGCGGTTTCCCCTTGAATTTGACCGCCGAATAGAGGGGGGGAACCTGTAGTTTTTCCCCGACGAGGGCGTCGATTACCCGGACCAGGTCGCCTGCAGAGACATCGGGCATCCTCTTCGACAGAACATTGCCGGTGATGTCCAGCGTATCCGTATGAATCCCAAGCAGAAGCGTCGCCTGATATTCCTTGCTGTCCGTTACCAGAAACGGGGCAAGCTTCGTGCCCCTGTTGATCAGAACGGGCAAAACCCCCGTTGCCAGGGGATCAAGCGTGCCTGTATGGCCGACTTTGTCGGCTTTCAGGGTACTTTTTATTTCCGCCACGATATCATGAGAGGTTTTACCAGACGGTTTATCAATGATTACCAGGCCATCCATTGACTACAGAACCGATCGCACAACATTCAGCACACGCTGGTGAACATCGGAAAAATCGCCCTCAATGACACAGGCCGACGCATTCGTATGGCCTCCGCCGCCAAAGAACCGGGCGATTTTCTCGACATCCACCCTGTCCTTAGAGCGAAGACTCAGCTTGAACAGATCCGTCTCCGTCTCAATATAAAAGATCGCCACATCCACCCCCTGGATCGTCCGGGGTATATCGACGAAATTCTCCGTGTACTCAAGCTTCGCCCCCAACGTATTGAGGGTCTCCTGAAAGACCGCCATCGACCCCACCCGCCCGTCGATGTCAAGCCTCATCGTTTCAAGCACCTTCCCCAACAACTGGATCTTCACCGGCGGGTTGTTTTCGTAAATATGCTCGGAAATCCATTGGGGATCCGCACCACAGCCGACAAGATTCGCTGCGGCCAACAAGGTTTCCTTTGTTGTACTGCTGTACCGAAAACCGCCAGAGTCAGTCAGAATGGCCGTGTAAAGATTCGTCGCCAATTCCCAGGAAATATCCAGCGACATGGCCACGACCAGTCGATAGAGCAACTCCCCGGTGGAACTGGCTGCCGGGTCGATGTAAGAAACATGACAGAAGCCGTCATTCGAAATATGATGATCAATATTCAGAAGCAGCTTGATCTTCGCAACATCCGAAGCCCGCTCGCCTACCCGTTCTATGTTGCCGCAATCGAGAATAACCGCCGCATCGAAGCGATCAAGATCATCAACAGCATGGACGATCACCTCGCTTCCAGGCAGAAAACGGTAGTTCTCCGGAACTTCATCCTGATTGTACACGACAACGTCCTTTCCCAGGAAACGCAGAAGATGGTACAGGGCCAACTCCGATCCCAGGGCGTCACCATCCGGCCTGACGTGGGACGTCACAAGAAATCGTTTGTTCCCCTTGATTTGTTCAATGATTTTTTGCAGCATGATCTCCGTTCTGGCTCTCCAATTCCATCAATATTCGGTCGATCCGGCTACCGTAGGCAAAAGACGGATCCTGGCGGAAGATAATTTCCGGAACATACCGCAGTTGCAGCCTTCGCCCCAACCCCTTCCGGATAAAGCCCGCCGCTTTCTTCAGTCCGTCCCAAGTTTCCTGGCGGCAAACATCCCGACCCATTTCAACAAAAAAAACTTTGGCAACCCTCAGATCGTCGCTGACCTTTACGCCGGTAATGGTGAGAAGGCCGATCCGAGGGTCACGGATCTCCTTGAGGAGAATCTCCGCGAGTTCCGACTGAATGAGCTCGGCCACCCGGTCCGCTCTTTTAAAATTCGTCATACTTTTCTACATTTCCTTCCCAAGGGTCCAGCAAATCGTCCATACTCATAATCTCCATCTTGCTCTTCACAATCTCCGCCACATGCAAGCTGTCTATGAAATCGAGAATATGGTCCATTTTCGCATTGATATACTGTTTCTCATTGCCGACCACACAGAACCCGATACGGGCACGTTTCCACTGGTCATTGTCGCCCACTTCGGCAATCGACACATTGAACTCGTTCTGTGTGCGCTTCAGCACACGCTTCAGCACCCCCCTCTTTTCCTTCAACGACCGGCATCCCGGCATGAAAATATCGATAACAGCCAATCCCGCCACCATCTTTATTTTCTCTTTTGCACTCGATCCGATTACAGTTTTCGCTCAACTTTTTCCATACTGTAGGTCTCAATGATATCTCCCGGTTTCAGATCGTTGAAGCCCTCGATCCCGATACCGCATTCAAACCCACTGAGCACTTCCTTGGCATCATCCTTAAACCGGCGCAACGACAGAATTTTGCCGTCGAAAATCTGGACGCCATCCCGGACAAGACGCGCATTGGCCCTGCGTGTAATTTTTCCTTCCAGGACAAAGCTGCCGGCAATCGTCCCGATCTTCGGTACACGGAAGAGCTCACGTACCTCCGCTTTTCCTTGGCTAACCTCTTTATATTCCGGATCCAGGAGCCCCTCCATGGCGGCCCGCACATCGGCAATGGCATTGTAAATGATATCGTAAAGTTTGATATCGACACCCTCTTGCTCGGCAATCTCCACCACCCGGGTATCGGGACGTACGTTGAACCCGATGATGATTGCGTTTGATGCGGAGGCCAGCATGACGTCCGTTTCTGTAATCGTTCCCGGCGAACTGTGAATGATGTTGAGTTTGATGTCACTCGTGCTGAGTTTCGTCAAGGCATCCCCCAGGGCCTCTATCGACCCCTGGACATCCGCCTTGAGGATGACGTTCAGATCCTTCACACCTTCCCTGATCTTCTGGTAAAGCTGCTCGAGAGTGATCTTGGAGGTTGACGCAAGTTCTTTTTCCCGTTCTTTTTTTATCCAGTATTCAGCAATGCCGCGTGCCTTCTTCTCATCTTCCACACCCACAAATTCGGCACTGGCCTGGGGCACGCTGGAAAAACCGATTACTTCTACCGGCGTGGAAGGGCCCGCCTCTTTAACGCGACCCCCCTGATCGCTGTACATGGCCCGTACACGGCCCCATTCCGTCTTGGATACAAAAGCGTCACCTTCCCGTAGTGTCCCTTCCTGAATCAGGACCGTGGCCACGGCGCCCCGCCCTTTATCCAGCTTGGCTTCCACGATAACACCCCGAGCAGGCAGATCGGGATCAGCTTTCAAATCAAGCATGTCCGCCTGCAAAAGAATCATTTCCAAAAGGTCTTCAATGCCCTCTTGTTTTTTGGCCGACACTTCACAGAAAATCGTATCGCCTCCCCATTCCTCGGGAATGAGATTGTGTTCCGTCAGACCCTGCTTGATTTTTCCCGGATCGGCGCCAGTCTTGTCCACTTTGTTGACCGCCACCAGGATCGGCACCTCGGCAACGCGGGAATGGTTAATCGCCTCCACGGTCTGTTCCATAACGCCATCATCTGCCGCCACGACCAATACAACGATGTCCGTCACCTTGGCACCTCTGGCACGCATTGCCGTAAACGCCTCATGCCCCGGCGTGTCAAGGAAAACGATATCGCGTCCCTTGAGCCGTACATGATAGGCGCCGATAGCCTGGGTGATGCCACCGGCTTCCCCGTCGATGACATTTGTTTTCCGGATCGCGTCCAGCAGGGACGTTTTGCCATGGTCGACATGACCCATGATGGTCACAACGGGACCACGAGGTTTGAGGTTCTTTGACGCCTGCCTCGTTTTCAGGATCGCCTCCTCGAATTCATGACCCGCCCCCGCCGCCTCCACCTGGTAGTCGAATTCCAGGGCGATCAGACTGGCTGCGTCGAAATCGATAGACTGATTGATGGTTGCCATGATACCGATTTTCATCAATTTGTTGATCACATCCCCCGCCTTCACTCCCATTTTTTTGGCCATTTCTCCTACACTGATCGCCTCGTCAATCTTGATCCGGCGCTTGATTGCCTTGGGAGTCGTGATCTGCGTCTTCTTCATTTTGATGGGAGCGATTTTTTTCTCCTCCCACCATCGTACGGATTTCTCTTCCGTTTCGATCTCGATGTGGCGACCTTTTTTATCGGCGGATTTTTTCAGGAAGGATTTTTTCTTAGCCGGAACCACCTCTTCAACGCGCGTCTCCAGGGGGGCTTTTTTCTTCTTTCGCCCCTTGTCTTCTTCGGCCTCAGTCTGCGACGGTTTTTCCGCTCCATCAGATACGGGATCCTTAACGGTTCTCAAGGGTTCCGTTTTCTTCTCCGGAAACTGCGGTGCAGACGGGGACACAACACCCCTCGGTTCCTCGCCTGTGAGCTCGCCGGGACCGGCTATCTGAGCGGCTTCCGGGCCCAGCCTCGCTCCGGGATGCCCCCCCTTCTTCCTTCCGTCAACCCGCATGACTTTTTCTTCCGTTTCCGGGACAGGGGGCATCCGTACAGCGGTTTCTTTGATTCTAGCCGCTGCAGGGCTGTCGCCTTCATGGGAAACTTCCTGCTCAACCGGTTTTTTCGCTTTTACAGCGGGCTTCGATAAGATCACGGGTTCCGCCCTTGTTTCCATATCCGTTCCCTTCACATCGACTTCTCCCCCACCGGCGGGGATTTCCGTTCCCTTGACCGGCACCTCTTTTTCCGGCGTCTCTACCCTTTCCTCTTCTGCGGACGGACGCACCGCCCGGCGACGAATAATGGTTGAGGTGATCCTTTTTTCCTCCACTTCTTGAGGATCAACACCTCGAATTTCCCGGATGATGCGTTCAACATCGCCGTCCTCGAGAGTACTTGAGTGGGATTTTACCGCAATGCCCATTTTCTCCACGCGAGAGATCAATTCCTTATTTTCAAGGCCCAGCTCCCTGGCCACTTCATACACTCTCTTTTTTGCCATACCCTACACTCTCCTGCGATGTGACGTACCTCGTTATTCGCTTATCGAAATATTCATTTTACTGCTTCTCGTCGTCCAGTTCCTGCTCCAGCAGCATGGTGGCCTCATGGATCCAGCCCCGGGCCTGCTCTTCACTGATGCCGAGAATGGCCGACAGCATTTCGGGCCCTGCCGCGGCAACGGCCGCAACACTCCGCACCCCCTCGTTAAACAGGCATTCCGCCAACTCCTCACTGATTCCCGGTATCTTTGTCAGAACGGCAAATTCTTCTTCCATCCCGCTGGCCTCCAGGGTTTCACTCTTGACATCCAGTTTCCAGCCGGTCAGTTTAACAGCCAAACGTACATTCTGGCCGTTTTTGCCGATGGCCAGAGAGAGTTGGTCATCAGGCACCACAACCAGCATGGAGTGATGTTCGTCGTCAACGAGAACACGGCTCACCTTCGCCGGGGACAGGGCACTGCAGACATACTGGACAGGGTCGTCCGAGAATGGCACGATATCTATTTTTTCCCCCCGCAGCTCCTGCACCACACTCTGGACACGGGACCCCCGCATCCCAACACAGGCGCCAACGGGATCGATATCCTTGTCGTGGGTCCGGACAGATATCTTCGATCTTTTACCCGGCTCCCGGGCGACATTAACGATCTCAATCATGCCCTCAGAAATTTCAGGCACCTCGATTTCAAACAGGGCACGCAGGAAATGCGGATGGGTTCGGGATAAAATGATCTGAGGCCCTTTGGTAATTCGTTTGACCTCCAGCAGATAAGCCCTGATCCGTTCACCCCGCTTGTGGATCTCCCGGTGTATCTGTTCGGACGTCGGGATAACCCCCTCCGCACGCCCCAGGTTGACGATGACGCTTCCTCCCTCGAAACGCTGAACGAAACCATTGGCAATTTCGCCCTTGCGATCCTTGTATTCTTCATAGACGTTGTCACGCTCCGCGTCCTTGACCCGCTGAATGATAATTTGCTTCGCCGTCTGAACCGCGATACGGCCGAAGGTGGAGGCATCGATCTTGGATCCGAGGCTGTCTCCCACTTCCGCTCCCGCGTCCAGTTCCTGCCTGGCGTAAGCCAGGGGTATTTCGGTGTCAGGATCGGTAACCGTCTCCACGACAACCTTGAACTGGAAGACCTCAATTTCTCCCGTTTCTTCATTATAGTGGGCTTCGACATCGACCTGAGATCCCAGCTTCTTCCGTGCGGCGGACAGCGTGGCGGCCTCCAGCGCTTCGATGATGATCTCCTTTTCCAGGCCCCTGTCCTTACCCGTCTGTTCGATCAGACGTTTAAGCTCCGGCAGCATTGCCACAAAAACCTCCCTTTCGATGATTTACGTTATCCTTGATTGCTTTGCCTTCCCAGCTGGAAAAACGGACAGCATGCACGCTTTCCGGCCAAATCAGATTACATACTCCAAGTTCGCCTTGACAAAGGCCTCTCGCGGAATACGATATGTTTTTTCACCTACCCCGATCACGAGTACCTTGGCGCCCCCCTCTTCCAGATAGTCCAGCAGTTTTCCCCTAAAATGTTTCGTTCCATCGATTTTCCGGTCCGTTTTCACCCTGATCGTGGCGCCCCGGTATGTCAAAAAATCCCGATCGCGAAACAGGGGACGATCCAAGCCCGGTGATGACACCTCCAGGGTATAGGGGCCCGGCGATACATCATATACGTCCAGAACGTCTCCCGCCTGATCGCTGATCAGGGAGCAGTCATCCAGGGTAATTCCCCCTTCCCGGTCCAGATAAATCCGAATGATCCAGCGGGAGGGCATCCGGAGACACTCGACATAAATCAACTCCATCCCGTTGGCTTCCACCAGAGGTTCCAGAAGCGCCCAAACCCTGTCTCGCTGTGTATCCACAGGTGCCATATTCCCTTTAGAAACAAAAAAAGTGGGCAACGCCCACTCATCAACCTTTCTCGCTGAATTGGTCGTCCTTCTACCACATGTTTCGATCCCATGCAAGACAAAATTTCCCAAAGGTTGAGGGCATTCGTGCATTTGCGAAAACCCCGAGGAACAAAATTTCAAAAGTAACACCTCAATGCCGAAAAAATTCCTGGATACACCATAGAAACCCACTGAAAAAAGATCCATCCTGTGCTAAGAACAGGGAAGTCAGGACAAACTTACAGGATTGCCCGCATGCCCTCGAAATAACAAAGGGTAAAAACCGTTGCAGGCCTGACATGATCAAATATAAGGGATGTTGTATTTGAAACCCGTCGTCGCCATCGTCGGCCGGCCGAATGTCGGCAAATCGACCCTTTTCAACCGTATGGCCGGGCGAAACCGTGCCATTGTCATCGATGAACCGGGTGCCACCCGGGATCGAAACTACGCAGCCTGTACCTGGCTGGACAGGCCCTACACTCTGATCGACACAGGGGGCTTTGAACCGGCCGCGACGGAGAGGATCTTTCTCCAAATGCGTGAACAGACCCGGCTCGCCATCGAGGAGGCGGACATCATCCTCTTTTTAATGGACGTAAGACAGGGACTCACGCCGTCGGACAGGGAGATTGCACATATCCTCCGGGAAACAAAAAAACCCGTTTATCATGTGATCAATAAGGTCGACGGACCACGCCATGAAAGCCTGGCTTACGAATTCCACGGACTGGGCATCGACCGGATTTACACCATTTCGGCCCAGCACGGGGTGGGCGTTTCCGACCTCATGAACGCTCTGGCCGTGCATCTTCCCGAAAGCCTACCCCCCCCAGAGGATGGAGATGAACGTGTGAGGATCGCCGTCATCGGCAAACCCAACGTCGGGAAATCGTCCCTGGTGAACAAGATCCTGGGGTTCGAGCGGGCCATCGTCACCGATATTACCGGTACAACCCGGGATGCAATCGATACCCCCTTCACGATTAACGGAAGACCATACAGCCTGATCGACACGGCAGGTATGCGAAGAAAAAGCCGGGTCAGCCTCGTCCTGGAAAAGTACAGTGTGGTCCAGGCCATGAAGACCCTGGACCGGTGTGATATCGCCCTCCATCTGATCGACGCCCAGGAGGGAATCACCGAACAGGATGCAAAAATCGCCGGCCTGGCCCTGGAACGGGGAGTGGCGATGATCCTCCTCGTCAACAAATGGGACCTGGTGACAAAGGACAACAGCACCGTCGGCCAGTACGTGAGGGATATCAAGGAACAGCTCAAATTCCTTGATTTTGCACCGATTCTGTTTGTTTCCGCAGAGACGGGCCAGCGGGTCCACCGAATATTCCAGATTGTCGAAGAGGTGTACGCGGAAGCCACGAAGCGGATCAACACGGGAGAGTTAAACCGGGCCATGAGGAATTTTCTCGAAAATAACCCGCCGCCCCGCGCCCATTTGAAGGCTAATCCCCTCCACTACGTGACCCAGGTGGCGATCAAGCCACCGACTTTCGTCTTTTTCGTCAGCAATCCCTCAGATGTCCATTTTTCTCATGAACGATATCTGGTCAACCGACTACGGGAAACTTTCGGTTTCGGGCACGTGCCCATCCGGATCTTCTTCCGTCGGAAGAAGAAGGACAAAAAGGACAAATAAGCGAAGGGGGCGTGTAAAATATAGTTCGCAATGTTGGTTACCCCAAGAGGGCATCGATATCTTCTAAGAAGGTGTTTTGAAAAACGCTACTGACAGGAAGCAGAGCAATACCAAGGATATACAGCGTATACTCGGCAAGCCTCGTCTTGACGAAGCAACGGCGAGGGGGGCTTTATGGAAGCAGTTCGGTGGATTCGGGGGATAATAATGGCTTGTTGGCTTGCTCTATGAAAGGCATTACGGTGTTTCATGTAAAAAATATCATTCATCCAAAGTCATGGCGGTAGCAGTTGTGTCCAAAGGTAAAATCAATGTTGCCTGGCTTTCTCAACGATATATTGAAGGGGATTCTTGCTTTCCCGGCAATACCCAGGTCATGGACAAATTGAGTGAACAAAACTTCAATTTGGCGTTTATTTATCTGGGGAAAAGCAGCAGCGCACCCAACATACTGGAAACACTTGGATACAAGGTGACTTACCTCAGACAGTCGCGGGCGATGAAGGTTTTAGATTCTGTTACGCTGTGGAAACTTATTAGATATTTGAGAGATAATCCCACCGATATTCTTCATTGCCATCGCCATAAGGCAACACTTTACGGATCGCTTGCCGCATGGGTTGCCGGGGTGCCGGTTGTTTTTGCCCATGTCCATGGCTTGAAGCGGACCCGGACCATCCTTCGGCGCTTCACTAATCGAATCATACACAATAAAGTGACTAATATCATAGCGGTTTCAGATGCGGTTCGGGAAGACGTGATTGCGTTCAATCCGTCCTTGCCTCGGGAGAAGGTTTTAACCATCAGAAATTCCATCGATGTTGATAAGTTTTCTCATGTCCGTATTGGCAAACAGGAAGCCAGAACAATGCTCGGTTTACCTAAGGAATCGTTTATCTTTGGTACGGTTGGGCGGTTAGTCCCAACCAAAGGTCAGTCTTATCTGATTGATGCCTTTGCACGGGTGCGGCGGTCCGTATCAAACGCACATCTGGTTTTTGTCGGAGAAGGACCGCTGGAATCTATATTGCGACATCAGGCTGCCGATCTCGGTTGCCTCGACGTCACCACCTTTACCGGTCAAAGAAACGATATTCCCATCCTGCTTCGCGCATTTGACTGTTTTCTATTGCCATCGATAGCTGAGGGGCTCGGTTTGTCATTGCTTGAAGCGATGGCTGCATCGCTTCCGTGTATCGCATCAAATATCGGGGGAATTCCTGAAATTATCATTAACGAAACACTGGGCCACTTAGTTCCCGCCAAGGACCCTGAAGCACTCGCCGAAGCAATGATGAATTGTGTTGATGCCTCAGAAGATGCACGCCATGAAATGGGAAGAGCGGCGTCTGATCTGGTGAAAACATCTTTTTCTACCGATATTTACGTTAAAAGAATCCAACAGCTTTATGAAACCGCGTTGTCTGAAAAGAAAGGGAAATCCTGCTTGATCACGGGAAGCCTCTAGCCAAAAGGACAGGGGAATGGTCCAGTCAGGCCAGAGCCGAGAAACAGATCTTTACCCTTTGACACCGACTCAGACTGCACCTTTCGAAATTTTTTCACTATTTTGTTGCACCCTATGAGAACGGCGTTCGATTGTTCTTACGGACTTCGGCAGACCAACCTATCTGCGAACCTCTGTCATGATGGGTTCATCGGACACCTATTCCAGAAATGCATCCCCGGCAAAACACATTCTGTTCGTCTGGAGTTAACAGCATAGATGGGCTCACTCGAGAAATTCGAGTATATTGAACAAAGACGACCGAGAGACGTTACACCTCTTACTCGATCATGGGGATTCCTCGTAACGCGCGCATATGCTTGCCGTTTAGGCGCCTCCCGTTGGCCCGGGAAACGGATAAGCCGGACATGTCGGGTGACGCCGAACCGGACGGGGCTGCAAAAGGCCTTGCAATGGTCTTGCTTTTAAGGCTTTCCAGCTGGACGGCCCCCCTCAAGTATCCCCGTTTCGGGTGACGGTGGTTCGGGCGTTTTCAGCATCGTCTGATCCTTCGCCTCATCATCAGCCAAGAAGACCTCGATCAGAGGAATATTGGCGCCGCGCACGGCTTTTCCGTTTATAAAATAGACCGGTGTCCCCGTCATACCGATTTTCACGCCCAGTTCCTTCCAGCTTTTTATAAGGGCTTCGACCTCCGGATCCTGACAGGTGCCCGGAATGGCTTCCTCGTCATATTTTCCCGCCATGACCTTTTCGTACATATTCAGCCGATCCTCGGCACAGAGAATATGTCGGACCTTTTGTTCCGATTCCGCTGAAAGCGGCCAGAACAGGATATAACGGGTCACATCGTTCCTGTCGGAGAAATATTTCGCACCGGTGCGGCAATAGGGACAGTCGGGATCCGTAATCTCGACAACCATGTGTTTCCCCTTACCGGCCCTGATCGCCATATCCAGAGGGATCTCCCCGTAATGGCGGGATAAGAGTTCCCCCTTGACCTCCTCGGTCATGTTGATACCGCCTCCGGCGATCATTTCACCTGTAATCAGGATGCCATTCTCGGGCAGGTAATAAACGACCTCCTGCCCGGCGTAGATGACAGCGAAGATACCCTTGACCGGTGTCGATTGGACGCTGTCGAAGATAAAATCCGGAAAATCCTTTCTCAGGGTTTCTTCCGTGGTTTCAGCCCGGAGGATCGTAGCGGGAAAGATCAAAAAGATAAATAAGGCGCAAACAACTGTTACGGCAACCCTGGTCGGCTTATGCATGGCATCTCTCCTATCGTGAAAATGGGCGTTGCGCTTCTTGTTCCGAGTCGTATACAATCCCTCCGACATGGTGTCAAGATGGAAGCTCGGAAGCGGTATCTTTTCACTACGAGATTTAATTATGAAGACGCCTTGCGTAACGGATCCGTCATGATCGTCCCCGTTTTTCTTATGAATAAGGGATGCCCCCATCGTTGCATCTTCTGTAACACCAGGCAAATTGCGGGCAAAACCGAAGAACCGCTGACCAAAGACCATCTGCGCCGACGAGTTGCCCGTTGTATTTCACCGGGCCGACACGCCGGCGGTCCCGTGGAACTCGCTTTTTACGGCGGGAACTTTACAGGCATGCCAAAGCGGGAACAGGCCCGGCTCCTGGAAATAACCAACACCCTCATGGAAGAAGATCTCATTCACCGGGTGCGGATTGCCACCCGGCCGGATGATCTGCCGCCAGACACCCTCGCATTTCTCTCTCAACACCGGGTCGGCACCATTGAAATCGGCGTCCAATCGATGATCGACGATGTCTTGGAACGATCCCGGCGGGGGCACACTGCAGAAGACGTCGTCAGGTCTGTCCGTCTGGCGAAAGAGCGGGGATTTGCCGTGAGTGTCCACCTGATGGCGGGGCTTCCAGGTGACACGGAGGAATATTTCGCAGAAACCATACGGAAAATCATCGCGCTGAAACCGGATATGGCCCGCCTCCACCCCACCCTGGTCTTTCCGGAAACGACGCTCGCTGCCATGTACACGGCGGGCGAATATCTGCCCCTGACCATGGCGAACGCCATCTCACTTTGCAAGAGGGCTCTGACGCAATTTGACAAGGCCGGAATTCCCTTGATCCGTCTGGGCCTTCAGGAAACCGAGTTGATGAAGATGCCAGGCGGAATTCTGGCAGGTCCTTTCCATCCGGCTTTCCGCTCTCTCGTGGAGGCGTCGATTTTCCTGGACATGGCCGTGCAGCTCCTCCTCAAGTACAACGCTATGGAAAAACGGGTATGTTTTTCCGTTTGTCCCCGGGATATTTCTTCCTTTCGGGGTGAAAGAAACGGTAACATCCATGCGCTGATGACTCGCTTCAAGTTAAACGACATCACGATTCAGCCTGATCCCGCCCTGGAGCGGGGCACTCTGGTTCTCGCCCTGGCACATCACGGTTCACAACAACTGCGGCGAATGGACCAGAACTAGGCGTGGCGGTTGCGTTCCCCCAGCTTACATGCTATGTGGCCTTGTAGTTGGTGTCAGCGATCTCCCAGATAAGGAGTTGCATCGTGTTCAAATCAGGTTTCATCGCCATCATCGGGCGGCCAAACGTTGGGAAATCGACCCTGATGAACCATGTGATCGGGGAAAAAATCGCCATCACGACACCCAAACCACAAACCACCCGAAATCGTATCATGGGAATTTTCAACCGTGACGACGGGCAATTCATCTTTATTGATACACCGGGTATTCATCAGGCGTTTACACCCCTGAACAAGCTCATGGTCGATACGGCCGTTCGGACCTTTGGCAGCACGGACATCCTGTTGCTGCTTATGGACGCCGAAAAAGGCATCCAGGAGGCTGATCGGAAGCTGATAGAATCCCTGAAAGAGACCCCCCTCCCCATCATCCTGGGAATGAACAAAATCGATTTGATCAAAAAGGATCTCCTCCTGCCCATGATTGATGAACTGCGACAACTCGGCAGGTTCGAGGGAATCATCCCTCTGTCTGCTATCGAAGGCCGGGGCATTGATATTCTTCTGGATGAAATATGGAAGAGACTTCCCGAGGGGCCGTTCCTTTTCCCGGAAGACATGATGACCGATCGGACGGAACGGTTCATCGCCGCCGAGGTGATTCGGGAAAAAGTTATCCTGTTGACACACCAGGAAATCCCCTATGCAACGGCCGTAGTCATCGATACTTTCCAGGAGAACAAAGACAATCGTCGGCATATTCGAATTGAAGCGACGATTACCGTCGAAAAGGAATCCCAGAAGGGCATCCTGATTGGCAGAAAGGGAACCATGCTGAAGCGGATCGGTTCTCTCGCACGGACGGACTTGGAAATATTTTTCGCCTCACGGATATTCCTGAAACTCTTTGTCCGGGTCCGCAAGGGCTGGACCCAGAATAAACGGATGCTGAAGGAATTCGGTTATACGGAGGAATAAAATGAGCGTAAGGAAATAAGAAAACGATGAAAGTCTTTTTCCTGCTCTCAACGGGCCTGATTCTGTTCCTCTATGCCATAACGCAACTCGGAACAGCGGTCCAGAGGCTTTTTACGTTCCGCATTCGGAAATACATCCAGTACATCGTTAGACGGCCTTTGTCCGGTCTGTTAACCGGCGTTATCACGACTATTTTTTTCCAGAGCAGTTCCGCAGCAACTGTGCTCACCGTCGGCATGGTCAGTGCGGGCCTGGTTTCATTTTACCATTCCTTGAGTATTCTCCTGGGAGCCGATGTCGGAACGGTCATTACCGTTCAGCTTGTGGTCTGGCGATTTACGGATATATCGCCGCTCTTTATCGTTGTTGGGGGGTTCCTGTGGTTATCCGGCATGACTCGCTGGAAACGTATCGGTGAGGTGTTGTTCTATCTCGGCTTGCTTTTCTTCGGGCTGAGTCTGGCTTCCAGCGCTACAGAACCGTTACGGAACAACGATTTCTTTCTTCGTTTTTTCAGGGAATCGATCACCCCTCTGGTCGGTTTTGTCATCGGGGCCGTCTTTACCGCTCTGGTACAGGCCTCCGCCATTCCGATCAGCATGCTTGTGATCCTTGCCCAACAGGACTTGATGACCCTTCAGACCGCATTGCCCATCGTCCTTGGTGCCAATGTCGGCAATACCGTGGCGGCAATGATGGCCAGCACCATCGCCGGCATCAGCGGGAAAAGAACGGCCTTATCGCAATTTCTTTTCAAACTCATCGGCGCTTTGGCCTGTATGGCCACCCTGCCGTGGTTTCAAGCTTTTCTCAACGCTCTTCCCGTGAATATTCCCCAGCAAATTGTCTTCGGTCACCTGCTCTTCAATCTGTCCATCGCCCTCGTTTTCATTTTTTTCCTGAAACCCTTCGCCCGTTTCGTCGAGTGGATCCTTCCCGGAACGGAGCAGATCCTCCCGGTTACGCCGGAGCATCTTGATGAGAAAAAACTGGGAGAACCGGATATCGCCCTGGAATGCGCACGGAAAGAACTGGAACGGCAGATCATCCTGGCGGAGAAGATGATTGTGGACAGCATCCTCCTGATCGGACACTATGACAGAGGAAGGGACCGCGATATCGGATATATTGAACTCGTCGTCGACCATCTGCGTCGCGAGATTCTCGACTATCTGTGGAAGCTGTCCTCCCGGGAATTGACGGAAGCTCAAACGCGCCGCCTTTTCGCCTACACGGCCATGGCCGATGACGTAGAGCGAATCGCCGATCATGCGATGAATATCGTGGACCTGTCCCGCAGCAAGCACAATCGCCATATTCAGTTCTCCCCCGAGGGAGAGGAGGAAATCAAAATCATCGAGGATCTGATATTCGACAATTTGCGGATGTCCAAAAGCCTCCTCAACCAGCCCGATTCAAGCCTGATCCGAAAACTTACGGCCCAGGAAGAAGATGTGGACGTCAAGACCAAGGACGCCCGGGAGCATCACCTCGCACGCTTCTATTGCCACATCTGCCACGCTGAAGCGGGACCGATTTATGTGGAGTACCTGATCCAGTTGGAACGGATCTCGGACCACTGCCAGAATATCGCTGATTATGTCGAGGACATGAACAACAAACAATGAGCAAAACGCTTGACCCCTGAGGAATTCCCGTGCTATCTGCTCGTTATATGGAATACAGGGGTGGTTGCTGGTGAATTGATTCAATTCATCCGGAATAATCATTCATTATACGAAGGAGAGCGCATATGAAAGATCGATTGGACGCTTTGGAAATTGCCTTGACCAATGAACTGCGGGAATATGAATTTTATAAAATGAACGCGGAACGGACGACCAACCCTCTTGGCAAGGCCATGTTCGAAACCATTGCCCAGGAAGAGCTGGAGCATTACGAAAGGCTTCAGGAGCTGCACAAGGTATGGGAAAAAAACAATACCTGGCCGGAAACAATCCCCCTCAAGGTCAACAAGACAAACGTCCAGAATATCCTGAAAGATGTCTTGGAAAGGGTCGCGGAGGCCCCCCCAGCCGATATGGACGATCTGGAGGCCATCCGGACGGCGATCGCGTTCGAATGTGATGGGGTCATGCATTATGAATTACTGAAACAGGGTTCAACGGAACCCAACGAAAAGGCCTTCTTTAACCTGATGGCCAATATCGAACACGAACACTTTGTGTCGCTGAAAGATACGGAAGAACTGCTGGTTTCGCCGGACGCGTGGTTCCGTATGCGCGAACGGGGCGGTCTGGACGGCGGATAAATCATCGCGGTTCGACCTGCTCTTCCTCGATACGACCCATGATGTCCGCCCACTGGTCATAAAGGCCCTCCAGCTCTTGGTGGGCCTTCGTCAGTTTATGCGTTAAAGCCCGGGTTCGACCCGGCTTTTTGTGCGTGTCGGGCCTGCACATCTCCTCTTCGTGATTCTGCTTCAGTCGCTCCAGTTCGGCAATACGTGCCTCCACCGACGTCAACTCCTCTTTCAGGGGCTTCAGACGGCGGGATAATCGGTTTCTTTCCTCGGCCTCGCGACGTTTCGCCTCCCGGCTCTTGTAGCCGTGGTAATCCTTTTGTCTGGCGTTGGGATCGTCATGTCCCTCCTTCGGGAGAGGCAACGCGATTTCCTGAAATTCACACCGTTTTTCGATGAAATAGGAATAATCTCCCCGGTATTCCAGGGCGCGACCTTCTTTGAGTTCAACCACCCGGTCCACCAGGCGGTCCAGAAAATACCTGTCATGGGATACGATGGCCAGGGTGCCTTCGTATCTCAGCAGGGCTTCCTGGAAGATCTCCTTCGTTTTCAGATCGAGATGGTTCGTCGGTTCGTCGAGAACAAGGAAATTGGACCCCTTCAACAGCATTTTCAACAGGGCCAGGCGGGACTTTTCTCCTCCCGAGAGAACCGCAATGGACTTGTATATGTCATCCCCGGAAAACAGGAACGCCCCCAGGAGATCCCTTCTTTGCTGATCGTTCGCTGGAGAAGGCACGCTCTGCACCTCTTCCCAGACCGCGCGTTCGTAATGCAGATTGTCCGCACTCTCCTGGGAAAAAAAGGCTATGCGCACATTCAATCCCAGGTTGACGCTGCCACAGGTCGGCTCCTCAACCCCGGCGAGCAACCGAAAGAGAGTCGATTTGCCCGCCCCGTTGATCCCGACAAAGGCGACTCGTTCACCTCGATACAAAGTCAGGTTGATGCCGGAAAAAACCGACAGGCTGTCGTACCTCTTCGCCACATCATGGAGGGTTGCCACTTCCTTGCCGCTCTTTTCACAAACTGGGAACCGAATGACCGTGGATCGAGTTCCTTTTTCCAACTGGATGACATCCATCTTTTCGAGCATTTTTACTCGGCTACGAACCTGGGCGGCCTTGGTGGCCTTGTAACGGAAACGCTCGACGAACCGTTCAACTCGCCTGATCTCCTCCTGTTGCCGAACCATGGATTTTTCGACCATTTCCAGGCGACGTTCTTTTTCCTTCAGAAAGTCAGTGTAGTTGCCTTTGTAGAGCGTCAGTTTCCCCCGGGCCAACTCGGCGATCTGCTGCACCATCTTGTCCAGAAACATATGATCGTGAGAAATGGCAATGAGGCATCCCCGGTAATCCCTGAGGTAGTTTTCCAACCATTCCATGCTCTCCGTGTCCAGATGGTTGGTCGGCTCGTCAAGCAGCATGATGTCAGGACAGGAGAGCAGGATCACTGACAAAAGAATCCGCATCTTCCACCCGCCGGAAAAATGCGTACACAGGCGGCCGAAATCTTTTTCGAGGAATCCGAATCCCCGGAGAATCTGCTTCGCCTTCGCTTCGAAGGCGTATCCATCAATCGCCTGATAGCGATTAACAACCTTCTCGTAATGGCGAAGTTTTGCCCGGCAGGCAGAGCCATCTGGATCCAACGCACGAAGATCCGCCTCACAGCGGGCGATGCTTTCTTCCAGCCCCGCAATACCGCTTTGTCGTTTCAGATAATCCATCAGGGGCAGGTGCTCCAGTTCCGCCACGTCCTGGGGCAGATAACCGATCATCCTGTGATTGCGGGCAGGAACGATCGCTTTGCCCTGATCCGGCTCCACTTCGCCGAGAATGACTCGCAAGAGAGTTGTTTTCCCGACACCATTGTCTCCGACCAGGCCAATCCGGCTCTTGCCGGCAATGGTCCAATTGATCCCGTCGAAGAGAACACGATCCATAAAAGTCAGGTGAATGTTTTGCAGATCAACCAAACAATGCCTCGCCAGAGCGCTTTTCCCAAAAGATATGGGAGATGCTTCTTATATAAAAACAGGGGGGTTGTCAATTGACCGCCGAAAAACTGCCGGATGAAAGCCATGCCGCTGACGCGGGCAGACCCACGGCAACCGGCGAATACGGGATTCACCCGTCCTGAGGCGAAACGGGAGGGCGGCGACGGCGTTTTCTGCGGCGCCGCTTTGGACGTTTGTGACCCGGCGACGATGGCTCCGCAACAGGCACATTGCCGGCAAGGAAGGCCTCCCACCACTTTAGGGCCGACAGGTTTTCTCCTCTGGTCTTCGCTCTAACTCTCAGATAGGCTATTGCATCGCTGAAGTCCAAACGATCAACCTGAGAAGCGGGACGCCGTGGTGGCATACGGCAAAGCGAAGTCTGCATGGCCAGGATGTTCCGCAACCGTCCAGCAATCCGGGTCGGAACTTGCACCGTCCGGCACAACTCCTCCATAAAAGCGCCACATCCCATTTCCAGAGACTGCTGTCGCGGCATGCCGTCACGTTGGCGCAAAAGCGCCTCCGTCTCCAGGGCGGGACCGAAGAACGTCGCCAGAAACAAAAGGGTGGATGGAGGCGAATCCTCCCGGTACAGTTGATCCAGGTGGTCCAGGGCGGAGGCCAGTATCGTGTGGTGACGGCTTTCTCGGGTAAGCCACCGATATAGTCCGGGAAAAAGCGGGGGCAAAAGTCCACTTTTTTCCAGAAGGTCGAGGGCGGGCCGGGCGGCGCCCAGAAGAAACAATTTCAGAACTTCTTCGTAGAGTCGGGCCGGGGAGGCCCTGCAGATTGTGGGGGCCAGTTCACAGAGAATCCCCCATGTCGCGGGCTCGATTCGCAAATCATGGGAGGCGGCAAAACGAACGGCCCGGAGCATACGCACCGGATCTTCCGTAAAACGGATTAAAGGATCACCGATCGGGCGCAGGAGGCAGGCTTTCAAATCGCTCAACCCTGTCGTATAATCGATGACCGTCGCATCCGCAATATTGTAGGCCAGGGCGTTGACGGTGAAATCGCGGCGCAGGGCGTCTTCCTCCGGGGTTCCGAAAACATTGTCCCGGAGCACCATGCCGTCCTCATTTATCAGGTGGCGGGGATGGCGTCGATGCCGCTCTCCCACATCCCTTTGGTCCGTACCTTCGGCCAATTCCGCATCACCGTTTGGCTTGGCCCGAAACGTGGATACTTCAAGAATCTCATCCTGAAAGTAAAGATGGGCTAAACGGAAGCGGCGGCCGATGAGGCGGCAATTACGGAACAGGCGTTTGATCTGTCCGGGTGACGCGTCCGTTACGACATCGAAATCTTTCGGGATCCGCCCCAGCAGAAGGTCACGGACACAGCCGCCGATCAGGTAGGCGATGAAACCGTTGTCTCGCAGGCGATAGAGGGTCCGCAGAGCGTTGGGGCTTAACTGTGTGCGGGAAATGTTGTGTTTTCTCCGCGGGATGATCAACGGTTGCATGGCTCATGCCCATATCACACCTTCATAAAAAAAGGAATTGGCACGTAAACGTGCCGATTGTCGATGGTATGAAACCACGTCATCAGTCCTGCAAATCGGTGCAATCAAGCCATCCGGTGACGACGAATACTCCCAATGGTACGACGCCCCGGAATTTTTCATGATTACATTGGTGGCGACTCCCGTTAAACTTCTTTCCCGAACGGGCTCCACCCCCTCCCCAAAACATGTCCCTGACGGCTCCTTCCTGAAGAGCCCTTTCGCCTGATAGGACCTTTGGACGCAATGATCTTGCTCCAAAAGAAATGTGGAAGATGGTTATGAACTAACCCTTGCGTCAAATAGGTTTCCACCGGGGAAAAGGATTTTCACCTTCAGGCCTTTTCGTCCCACCGGGCGCGTCGTTTCAGTCGTTCCAAGTCACAAACGATGACCGAACGGCCCTCCGTTCTGACAATACCCCGCTCACGCATGCTCCGCAGTTCCTTATTCACGCTCTCCCGGGTCGCCCCCACCATGCTGGCCAGTTCAGTCTGTGTCATTTCAATCCGGATTTCCTCGGTATCTCCGGCCTGGATCTGTCGCTCCGCAAATTCGGAAAGACGCCTGGCCAACCGCGATGAAACGTTAAGAAAACAGGTTTCCTCCACGAACTTGTCCGTTTTTCTCAGACGGGCGCACAGAGTGGAAAACAGGGCCTTGATGGCGGTTGAGCTTTTCATGAGAATGGCAATAAAATCATTCTGGTACAGGACGCAAAGCTGGCTGTCCTCCAAGGCGACGGCATCGGCGGAACGAGTCATACCATCCAGAAGTGCCATGTCGCCGAACAGCTCACCATTGGACAGAACGGATAAGATAACCTCGTCCCCCAATTTAGAGGTTACGCTGATCTTGATCCGGCCATGAACGATCAGATAAAGGGCTGTACCCTGCTCACCCTTGCGGAACAGGACATCCCCCTTTTTGATCAATTTCACCTTGACTACCTCGGCAATTTTTTGCAGATCGCCTTGTCGAAAGGCCTTAAAGAGGGGAACCTGCTGTAAAAAGGCCATGATCCTGTTCATTGTCACCTCCGCAGCGCTTTCTTGTCCGCAAGTGTGGTCTCAGCTGATGGGCAGACTTCCATCCTCCGCTCTCCCGCTCATAAAAAATCTTGTCGGACCTGCCCTTGCGATTTTTTTGTAACACGCATATAAATCTCTTTCAAGCGCCAAATGGAACCGGGAATCCTTCAAAGGGAAGAAATTCTTGACGGAATGGTCTGGTGCGCCTTAAATAACCTTGCCGAATCGTACCTTTTGACACGCTTGGCCGCAGAACCTTCCATAGAAGCCGCAGAAAGGGAAAAACACTGAAAACAAAATCGGTCAAAATCCTGGCTACGGGGCTGGGCCTCGGATTCTTGCCATGGGCGCCGGGAACTGCGGGAAGCCTTCTCGGCATCCCCCTGTATTACTTCATCGCCTTTTTCCCCTGGCCCCTTTATCTGATCACGGCGGCGGCTTTTGCCTGTCTGGCCGTCTGCCTCGCCCATAGCGCCGAGGTTCTTTTTGCAAAGAAGGACGCCTCTTGTATCGTTATCGACGAAGTCGCTGGCATGCTTTTTACTTTTTTTCTGGTAACACCGACAGTAGCCCATATCGTAACAGGGTTTTTGCTGTTTCGTTTTTTTGATATTGTTAAATTCTTCCCGGCAAACTGGTGCCAGTATCATCTTCCAGGCGGACTGGGAATTGTGGCAGACGACTTGGTGGCGGGAATTTATGCCAATCTGACCCTGTTGGGCCTCATTTACTTTTTCGGTTTATAGTCAAAAGAGGGGGGAGAGCTTTGAATATCGGAATTTTAACCATCGGTGACGAACTGACCAGCGGGCGTATCCGGGATCTCAACTCCCCCTTGATCATCCGTGAGGCGGCCAGGATGGGATGGGTTGTCTCTTCCATTTTGTCCGTAGGGGATGAGATCTCCGCCATACAACGGGCTATTAATTATTTTCCCGATCACTGCCGAGCCACGATCGTCACCGGTGGCCTCGGAGCCACCTCAGACGACATGACCACCGAGGCCATGGCGAGGACATGGGGACGTCAATTGATCAGAAATGAACAGGTTCTTTCTGTATTGCGGGATCACGTATCCGCCCGCGGATTCCGATGGACGGAAAAGCATGCCCGCCAGGCTCAATTTCCCGAAGGAGCCGAACCTATCCCGAACCCCGTGGGCTCGGCCTGGGGGTTTTCGCTCACGCACCGGGATTGCCTGTTTATCGTGTTGCCCGGCGTACCCGAGGAAGCCGCGGTCATGATCACGGACCAGGTCCTGCCCCGTCTTCACCGGATTGACCCGTCACCGAATAACGTCATCCTGTCCAGAACCTTCAAGTGCTTCGGTATCTCCGAAAATGAAATCGAGGAAAAAATTCGTGCACTCATTCCCCATGACGAGATGACCCGGATCGGTTTCTATCCCCTCTTTCCCGAAGTACACCTCGTTCTGACGATCCGTAACGCGAATCAGAAACAGGCTAAAGAAAATCTGCGAAACTTTGAAACGGCCATAACCGACGTGTTGCAACCCCATCTTTTCGGCCGTGACCATGAAACTCTGGAGGGGGTGGTCGGCAACATGCTCAGGCAAAAGCGATTGGGCCTGGCCGTTGCCGAGTCCTGTACAGGGGGACTGATCACGGACCGACTTACGGACGTAGCCGGCAGCTCTGAATATCTGGAGCGCGGAGTCGTCAGCTACAGCAACGCCTCCAAGATCTCCCTTCTGAAGGTTCCCCGGCACATTTTAGTTGACCATGGTGCTGTGAGCGAATCCACGGCTCGATATATGGCTGAAGGGATCAGGACCGCCTCCGGCGTCCAACTGGGTCTCAGTACGACGGGCATTGCCGGCCCGGCAGGGGCTGTTCCGGGAAAACCCGTCGGAACCGTTTATATTGCCCTCGCTCATCCCGGGGGAACGGTTTGCCGACATTGTGTTTTCCCACGAGACAGGCGTAGAGTCAAAGTTGCCGCCACACACACGGCTCTGATGATGCTGCGGGAATACCTGAACACATCCCCGCCGGGTATCGGCAATCCATGAACCGTGGAGAGAAGTCATGACCTCAGAAAACATGATGCGGACTTTTGTTGCCCTCGCTCCCCCGAAGGATGTGCTGGAAAAAATCATCGCCTTGCAGACGAGGCTGAAGAAAAAGATTCCCCACGGTATCCGCTGGGTCCACCCGGACGGCATACATCTGACTTTGAAATTCCTGGGGGATATTTTCCCTTCCCACCGGGACAGCATCGCATCCCTGTTATCCCTTGTTGTCAGCTCGCATTCTTGTTTTCCCCTTTCCGTAGGCCGTATTGGTGTTTTTCCAGGTATCGCGAGACCACGGGTCATGTGGGTGGGTATCGGCGGCCAGACCCGCCTTCTTGCTGCCCTGCAGCAGCATATCGAAGAGGCCTTGGAAAGCGTCGGATTTCCAAAGGAAACCAGGCCTTTCCATGCTCACCTGACACTGGGCAGGATCAGGAACCCGGGGTCTTTTCCGAACCTGGGATCAATTATCGCGCAGGAACAGAACTTCGACGCAGGAACATTCAACGCGCAAAAGCTCCTTTTCATCCAAAGCAATCTGACACCTACCGGAGCAATCTACACATGTCTGGCTTCCTTTCCCTTGTCAGCAAAACCGCTATCGGACCGATGAGGGACATTGTTTTTGATGGCAATTTTGCGGAAGAGTGATATAGGATCGGATAAACTAAAATGATTCTTTTTCTGAAATTCTTGAGTGCTCGTCAGCGCGAAAAGTTTTCTCGCCACACGCGGCACGGATGGACCTTCTCACGAAGAATCGTCGTATACGGCCAGTGGATATCACGGCGCTCACCAATTGGGGAATGGATGATACCGGGGCTGTAACCGGGGGAAAGGATCCCCTTGACCAAAGCTGTCGGGGGATAAATCAATCACAATCACGACGGGAGGAAACCATGGCTTCGGATATGGACAAAGGCAAAGCGGTAGAACTGGCGATCGCCCAGATCGAAAGACAATTCGGCAAAGGTTCGATTATGCGTCTGGGAGGCGCGGACAAGGTCGCGGATGTAGCCGTGATTCCGACGGGCTCCTTGAGTCTGGATCTCGCCCTGGGTGTCGGGGGTGTGCCCCGGGGAAGGATCATCGAAATTTTTGGGCCGGAATCCGGTGGAAAAACGACTCTGGCTCTTCATATCGTCGCGGAAGCTCAGAAACAAAAGGGCATCGCTGCTTTCATTGATGCGGAACACGCGCTTGACGTCACCTATGCCAGAAAAATAGGCGTGAATACGGATGAATTGCTGATATCTCAACCCGATACAGGTGAACAGGCCCTGGAAATCGCCGAGACACTGGTGCGAAGTGGTGCGCTGGATGTCCTGGTAATCGATTCGGTCGCGGCCCTGGTCCCGAAAACCGAGCTGGAGGGAGAAATGGGGGATGCCCAGATGGGTCTCCAGGCCAGGCTCATGTCCCAGGCCCTCCGTAAGCTGACCGGCAGCATCAATCGCTCGAGGACCACCGTCATCTTCATCAACCAGTTACGGATGAAAATCAGTGTTTTCTTTGGAAACCCCGAAACCACGACAGGCGGGAACGCTTTGAAATTCTATTCCACGATGCGCCTCGACATCCGCAAGACCACGACGATCAAGCAGGGGCAGGATATTGTCGGCATGCGGGCTCGAGTCAAGGTCGTCAAGAATAAACTGGCGCCACCATTCCGTGAAACGGAATTCGACATCATCTTCGGGGAAGGCATTTCAAAGGAGGGGGACTTGATCGACCTCGCCGTGGATCAGAGCATCATGGAAAAGAGTGGTGCCTGGTACTCCTTCAAAGGAGAACGGATCGGACAGGGACGGGACAATTCAAAGCAATTCTTGAAGGAACATCCCGAGACAGCCGAGGCTATCGAGACGATTCTGCTCGACAAGCTGGGCTTGGGTGCATCGGGAGGCGATACGGTCTGAAAGAGGATATTCCCCCCCTGGAAAAAGCCCGACGCCAGGCTTTCCGCCTTCTGTCCTTACGTGCCCGGAGTGAATCGGAGATTCGTGGCCGCCTGAAAGAAAAGTACGGCGCGCAGATCGCGGAAGACGTGACGCAGTATCTGAAAAGTACGGGTCTGCTCAATGATGACGCCTTCGCCAGGGAACGGGCAAGACACCTGGCTGTCAATCGCGTCAGGGGCAATCGAGCAATCGAAGCCGACCTTCTCCGCAAGGGAATCGACCGGACTCTGATCTTTGAGGCCATTCAGGCGGCGCGGGAAGAACTGAGCGAAGCGGCCGCCATCCGGACACTTCTGGAAAAACGAAAGCCGCCACTGTCCTCCACGAAAAGGGCCTGGAGGGAAAAAACAGGACGTTATCTTCTCTCGAAAGGTTTTCCTGCGGGAGTGATTTGCGAGATATTGAATGAGTAGATTTTTATCGGATTCGCGATCCGGTGTTTGACAGCATGGCAAGAGGAGGTTTATCGCAGGCATGATGACGGGGAGTGAGATCAGGGAGAGTTTTTTAAAATATTTCGAAGGGAAAGGCCATACCAGGGTCCCCAGCGGATCACTTGTCCCCAAGGACGATCCGACGCTCCTTTTTACCAATGCCGGCATGGTGCAGTTCAAGAACTGCTTTCTCGGTCTCGAAGACCGGGGCTACCGCCGGGCCACCTCTTCACAAAAGTGCGTCCGGGCCGGCGGCAAGCATAACGATCTGGAAAATGTGGGGGTGACATCACGCCATCACACTTTTTTTGAAATGCTGGGAAATTTCTCGTTTGGCGACTATTTCAAGCAAGAAGCGATTGCCTGGGCCTGGGCGTATCTGACCGAGGTCCTTCAATTACCCAAGGATCGGCTCTGGATCACTATTTACAAAAACGACGATGAAGCCTTCAAGATCTGGCACGAGGAAATAGGAGTTCCCCTTGAGCGTATCGTCCGTATGGGTGAAAAAAGTAACTTCTGGATGATGGGCGACACGGGACCCTGCGGCCCCTGTTCGGAAATTCTATATGACCAGGGCAGAGAAGCGGGATGTGGCCGTCCAACCTGTGATGTACACTGCGACTGTGACCGCCATCTGGAAATTTGGAATCTCGTGTTTACCCAGTTTGATCGGGATTCCGCAGGTAATCTGACTCCTCTCCCGAACCCCAACATCGATACCGGCATGGGTTTGGAGCGCCTGACGGCGGTCATGCAGGGGGTGATGAGCAATTATGACACCGATATGTTCCAGGATATCATCCGTTATATGGAAGAAATCAGCGGCAAGAGATACGGAACCGATGAAGAACAGGACGTTTCCATCCGGGTCATAGCCGATCACAGCCGCGCCGTCACTTTTTTAATCGGGGATGGGATCCTGCCCTCCAACGAGGGGCGGGGATACGTACTCCGGAGGATTCTGAGACGCGCCGCCCGTCACGGCAAACTGATCGGTGTCCACCGGCCTTTCCTCCATGACGCGGCCGGGATCGTCATCAATGGTATGAAGGATGCCTACCCGGATCTCCTCGAAAAAACCACCTACATCCGAAAGGTCATATTGAACGAAGAACAGCGCTTTGGGGAAACCCTGGGCAGCGGCCTGAAAATTCTTCAGGAAGAGATCGCTTCGCTGAAGACGTCGGGTACTTGGGTAATCCCCGGCGCCACAGTATTTAAGCTCTACGATACCTATGGTTTTCCGACGGATCTTACGGAGGACATCGTCCGTAAGGACGGATTTTCCCTGGACATGGCGGGCTTCACCCAAGCCATGGCCCGCCAGCGGGAAAAGGCCCGGGAATCATGGAAGGGCAGCGGCGAAGAGGCCGTTTCCGAAATCTATCAGAAGCTCGCCGTCGAGGGGATCAGCACGCGGTTCGTGGGATACGAGGGCAGGGTCCATGGCGCCACGCCCGTCTTGGCGATACTCAAAAACGGGCGGAAAATTGACGTCCTCCAGCAAGGAGAAACGGGGGAAATCATTTTGGGCGAAACACCATTTTACGGAGAAACCGGCGGCCAAGTCGGCGATACAGGTACCATGGAAGGCCAGGATTCCGTTTTCGATGTTTTGGATGCGAAACGTCCGCTTCCGGACCTGATCAGCCATGTCGGTGAAGTGAAAAAAGGCACGATCCGGGTTGGTGACACCCTGCATCTCCGAGTGGACGACGAACTGAGGCGTGCCACGGAGGCGAATCATTCGGGGACCCACATTCTCCAAGCGGCACTCAAAGCGGTACTGGGGGACCACATCAAGCAATCGGGTTCACTCGTGACCCCGGATCGCCTTCGATTCGATTTCACCCATTTTTCAAGAATCGAGGATGAGGATCTGGCCCGGGTCGAACGGCTCTGTAATCGGATCATCCGCAGAAACCTTCCCGTGGGGACAACGGTCATGGCACTGGATGAAGCGGTCAGGGCTGGAGCCACCGCTGTTTTTGACGAAAAATATACGAACGAAGTCCGGGTGGTCAGCATGGGTGATGTCAGCATGGAACTCTGTGGCGGCACCCATGTCAGCCGAACGGGGGATATCGGCCTGCTCAAAATTATCCACGAATCAGCCATTGCAGCCGGGGTCCGGCGTATTGAAGCCCTTACGGGCAGAGAAGCGATTCGTCATGTCCAGAAAATGGAAGAAGAATTGAAGAAGACGGCGGGAATACTGCGGACGTCGCCGTTGGAAACGGCCGATAAGGCGGAGAAAATGCTTCGCTATCAAAAAGACATGGAACGGGAAATCGAGACCCTGAAGGAAAAAATGGCCGTCCGCGATTCGTCGGATCTGACGACCCAAACAAAGAACATTAAAGGTATTCCGGTCCTCACCTCCGTCGTGGACGCCCCGGACGCGAAAAGATTAAGAGATTTCGGAGACAAACTGCGCGATCGCATGTCTTCCGGGATCATCCTCCTGGGGTGCGTGGCCGATGGGAAGGCGATGCTTTTGTGCATCGTAACGAAGGATCTGTCCGCCCGCTATCATGCGGGAAACTTGATCAAGGAAATCGCGCCCCTCGTCGGGGGAAGCGGCGGTGGACGGCCCGATATGGCTCAGGCGGGAGGAACGAAACCGGAAAACCTCAGGGAGGCACTGTTGAAACTGGAACAATTGATTTGATCCGGCCGGGCCTCCTCAGTAATAGATAGCCGGGATCTTGTACTATTTTTGAACGCATCAATCGGCAGGAGAAGGCATGTTTGAACCCTTGTGGACGACCAGCATATCCATTCCTCTTTTCCAGCTCATGCTGGTCCTCGTCATAGGCACATTGACCCTGGTGATCGGCAAGGTGAAGTTGTCCCTGGTTGTTTATTGCACCGGCATTCTATACTGGGCATACTTTCGCAATCCCGGCTTGAAATCCGCTGAGGGAACATTCCAAATGGACGCTTTTAGCATCTTTCTTCTTGGCATCGGCGTGGTCATCCTGTTTCTCACCCTGATCGGATTGCTGACGCATCAGGATTAAAACGACCCGGTCTGCCTTAAATCAAGGTTTCAATCTCCAACGGGGGATCGAGGACGCTGTTTGCCTGCTTCATCCTTTCTCCTCCCGCATAGACCGCCACGGCAGCCTTGTTTTTGACCCGGTCCAGGTATTTCAGGCCCCCCTTGCTCAACGCCTCATGATTCATGGACAGAACAGCCCGGCGAAATTTTTGTCTCTCCTCATCGGTCAAACCCGAAAAATACCGGACCATTGCGGCGAAACCACGTCCGACAGGATCCATGGGACGGTCCAGGGCTCCGATGGAACCGATCACGGCCTTTTGAATTTCCTCCTCTGAAAGCCCCCTCTGGTTCGCAAATCGCAGGGCTTCTTCATAGACTGTGAGCGTTCTTTCCAGATGCGGATCCCGGTAAGACAAAAATGAAAACAGGCCGCATGTGGGGTCATACTGGCACATCCCTCCGTATGCCCCCCCTTCGACCCGGATCTTTTTATAGAGGTACCCGTTCGAGAGCAGTCTGGACAACACGAACAGCGGCGCCGCAAGATCACTCCCGTAGGTCGGCGCGGGGAAGGATTCGGCCACGTAGGACACCTGGGCCGGAATCGCGATCCCCATGCGGCGCGAAAATCCGTGCAATGACGGTTCACGGGCAGGCGACACAGAGCCGGACAATCCGACAAGAACAGAGCCCAAAGCCTCTTCGGCCAATTGGAGGCCGGCCTCATCGGCGGTCAAATTTAAAACGAGTCCCTTTCTTTGAATAACCCTCTGTCTCAGATCAGCAATGTCGGTGGGAAACTTTGCCATGTTCGCTTCCCATTTTTCAGCCAGAGCGTTAACATACAGGAGCTGGCTGCGCCCATGCCACTGCTCCTCCCGATACGCGGGGAGACTCAGGGACGCGGCGGCCGATCTCTTCGCAAAGATATGCCCCGAAGGCACGACGGCAGCGTGCAGGTTGTTTCTGCCTTCGAAAACCAGCTCCTTCATTCTGGTCATTTCGGACAGGTTTCCTCGAAACAGAATATCCTCCAGAATGCTCATGGCATCAGGAATATTCCTATAGAGCATCCGCATGTGGACGATCATTCTCTGCCATGTATCCTGTCCGCCCACGCAGAGCCCGGATGCCAGGTGAATCCCGATACCTCCGGTTTTCAGGGCAATGCGTTTGGACAGCTCGGCGTATGATGACGTCCCCGCTCCCAGTCCCGTCATCAATTTGCACAACAGGGGCAGGCAGGGTTGCAGTTCATCCGGGATATGAGAGATATCAAAGGCCATATGGAGATAGGCAATCCCATTTGTGAACAGGTCATGCGATAAGATAGTCAGATCATTCCGTATTTCCGTCTGTGAGGGGATGACATCGATCTCCGGCGAAAGATCACCGACACCAATAACGGGGAGACTTGCCATCGTCTCGGGTGAATCGGCTTCAGTCTGAAACCGCCTGAGACGTGCGGCATCTGCGGCAACGGCCCTGCGGTCTGATGGCTCCAATTCCGCGGCGATGGCATTCAGTTGATTTCGGTATTTTGCCTCCTGTTCACCTTGGTAGGTCCTGCTTGGTTTCATCACAGAAAGAAGACGATGGGGATTTTCGAGAAACCACTGTCGAAGGACCCTCTGAAAGAGATCCGGTTCCCCTTGCCAACGCTGACGAATGTCGTCGATGAGTACAGGGAAATTGAGTCCCGCCAGGGGGTCTCCATCGTAAAGCCAAGTATGGAAAACGCGACCCATCAGGGCGATACCATACGGATAAACTCCGCGTCGAATCTCCTTGCCATGAAATTCGACCTGGTGCAGTGCACCCTCGATCAAGTCTCGTTCGAATCCCGTTTCCACCAGTTGGGTGAGTATGTCCAGCACCAGAGTTTCGATCACAGGCGCCCGGTCGCTTTCCGTCCCCCGCAGGCCGACAACAAAGGCCAACTGCCGGAAGTCTTTCTCCAAACCCGTCACGGGGGAAAGATCTTCACCCAAACCGGAATCCACAAGCGCTTTACGCAAAGGACCGGCGGCACTGCCGACCAAAGCCCAGGAAACGATCTCCAGCAAAATAACCGTTTCATAATCAAGATTTTCAGCAAGCATCCAGGCCATATTGACCACGGTTTTTGCCTGCAGGTTCTCATCAATTCCGATGGGATAAAAACCCGATACCGACCGCGGCGCAGCCCAACGTTTTTGGGCTTCGATACGGGACTCCACAGGTATCTCAGAAAAACCATGGAGCATCTCCTGGAGGAAATCAAGACAATCCCGGGTGCTAATGTCCCCATACAGGAAGAAACGGGCGTTGGAAGGAGAATAATAGGCCCGGTGAAAAGCCAGGAACTTTTCATAAGTCAATGTAGGGATGATATGGGACGCCCCCCCTGAATCGTTTCGGTAAACCGTGTCGGGGTAGAGATTCTCCTGGATGGCCTTGTACATCAGCGAATCGGGTGAAGAATAGGCGCCTTTCATTTCATTGTAAACAACACCCGAAATCAAGAGTTCGCTGTTTACGTTATCCGGATCGGAGAATTCCAGGTGGTGCCCTTCCTGGAGGAAGGTTTCCCGGAGCAAACGGGGATGCAAAACCAGGTCCGTATAAACCCGTGCCAAATTGAAGAAGTCCTTGCGAACCTGACTGGCTACGGGATAGATGGTCTTGTCCGGATAAGTGAAGGCATTGATAAAGGTCTGCAGAGATCCGCGGTGTAATTCATTGAATGCATCCTTCAGGGGATACTTTTCAGAGCCGGCCAGTACGGAATGCTCCAGAATGTGGGGCAATCCCGTCGAATCCGAAGGCGGCGTACGGAAACAGACAGCATAGAGGTTTTCAGGATCGACGTTATGTAGATGAAGGATCCTGGCCTTCGTCGGCAAGTGCATGATTTCATAAACTGTTTGGCGAATTTCGGGAAGACACGCGACCCGTATGATCTCGAAATCCAAATATTTATCACCCGCGATAAAACCCGGATCGGGACAGCTTGGCGACTGCGCCATATTTTTCTCCTTGCACGACATTCAAGAGGGATCAAGTTTTATCCGTCCTCCCTGACACCATCAAGATGAGGGGAACGGAATCGCACCGTTCCCCTTTCCGATACATCAGATCGGCCATCCACGGAATGGAAAGCCTGGAGGTATACCTTGTCAGGGCTGCTTTTCCACCGGCAGGGTAAGCGGCACAAAGAAGAAATGATCATTTCTTCTGATGCGGAACAGATAAGCACCCTCTTGCGACTTCCGGGACAAAATATCGACATAATTTTCAAGTGTCACAATTTTTTGCCTGTTGATTTCGAGAATGATGTCCTGGGGCCTCAACCCCGCCTCATCCGCGGCACCGCCGTCAAAAACCTCCGCAATGATCACACCGTCCTTGGCAGGTAGTTTGAAATGCCGCATCATCTCCGGCGTTATTTCCTGAACCGTCATGCCGAAGGTCTCCGAAACGAGATCCCCACCGTTGACGGTTTTACCGTCTTTTCTCTCGGCAATGAGGACCGGCAGCACTTTGGCCTTACCATCACGCCAAATCCGGACATTGACCCGCTTCCCGACGGACAACCCGGAAACGGTCATGAGCAGATCCCGCACATCGGCAATCGCCTTTCCATCGATGTCCAGAATCACATCCCCCGCCTTGATCCCCGCTTTATCGGCAGGCTCTCCTTCAAAGGCGTGACTGACCAAGGCTCCTTTGGGAGAGTTGAGCTGCAGATTCTTGGCAAGGTCTTCCGTCACATCCTGGGCTGAAACACCCAGCCATCCCCGGGTAACATAACCCTTTCCCTTGAGATCGGACAAAAGCGCTTTGGCCATGTTGATAGGAATGGCAAAACCGATCCCCTGCCCCTGTGCAACAATGGCCGTATTGATACCAACGACCTCACCCTTCAGGTTGAACAGGGGGCCGCCGCTGTTGCCCGGGTTAATCGACGCATCCGTCTGGAGAAAGTTATCATAGGGACCAGATCCAATGACACGTCCCTTTGCGCTGATAATTCCAACCGTCACCGTATGATCCAGGCCAAAGGGATTTCCAATGGCAAAAACCCAGTCACCGGTGCGGATTTGATCGGAATCGCCAAAACTCACTGCCGTTAAAGGCGATGACGAATTGATTTTGATAAGGGCAATGTCCGTATTGGCGTCTTTCCCCTTAACTTCCCCGTCATATTCCCTTCCATCGGCCAATTTGACCCGGATTTTTTCAGCCCTCTCCACAACGTGGTTGTTGGTAAAAATATAACCGTCGGAGCTGATAATAAAACCCGACCCGAGGCTGTTCCGTTTGTACTCCCGTTCCGGGATATCACCAAAGAACCGCCGGAAGAAATCATCGTTCCCGAAGGGACCGAAAGGCAATCTCCCGCCTGGCAAACGCGGGGTTGTCATGATCTTCGTCGTGCTGATGTTCACAACGGCGGGACTCAGCCTCTCCGATAGATCAGCAAACGACGGCAGCACCGCTCCCGACGGGGGCGGGGCCGCTGCCACAGGAATCCATAAAAGACACACAAAAGAAAAAATCAAGAACAAGCTCGCCATGTGATGGCAGACCGGCCGGCCTTTTCTGTCGGCACTTTTAACATACCTTGCCATATAGCAACCTCCTGGTCGATGCGGTCATACCGCAAAATAATCGATCCGGTTTCCGTGCGATCCTCTGACATCGATGCACGCCTTTAACGCAATCTGTTGTTGTGTTAAATACACCCTGAAAATGTTCCACAAAATGTAGTCACTATTTTCTTAATTGGCAAGAAATCAAGGAGACAGCAATCCTGTTGTATTGCCCGCTTGCCTGAATATGTGTGGGAACCATACACAGAGGAAAAGGGAATGTACGGGATAAGCCGGGATACGTAAAATCGAAACGGCACGCCACCCATAAATAACGGGGCGTCACAGCGGGAAAAGCAAAGCAACCCCTTCGTTCGTGAAACCCGTTTTTTGGGGTGACCCTATGATCCTTTCGAAACAACACCTTCAACAAAATCGTCGTGACCCGCTCGTGTTAAAGAAGCAGCATCTTGGCTGCGTGATATGTCAGAAACGGGCAAAACGATATTACTCGAACTGCAAATACTTGAATGAAGCGGTCATCCTTGTCCGGTAGGTTTTCACGACACCGTTTTCAATGGTCACATCCTGCCCTGTAACCTCTGCGACCCGTAAATCCTGGATACTTTTCGCTGCCGTCGCCACCGCATTCTTTGCCGCTTCTTCCCAGGACACGGTACTGACTCCAACGAGTTCGATCACATCATAAGTGCTTTCGGACATTTCATTCACCTCACCATCATTCCGGCTTCTTACCGTTCAGATTCATTCACGAAATTTTAGCGCACACTTTAAGCACAAAGGCATGAGGCTGTCAATGCAATTAACCGGGATTTGCCGCTCAATTGCAAATCTGTGAAAAATATCCGGAAGTAATTTTGTCCGCCCGGGGAGGGTCAGCGATCAACGATTTACCGTGGCATGTCGGTACGGCAGAAATCCCGAAAATTATTGACTGCGGTGAAAAACTCTCGCATCATGACGACCCAGGCATAGCGACCCCGATCGGTGAGACGATAATCCTCGCCGGTATAACGGATAGCCCCTATCAGGGAAAAAAGAACCAGATTCTTCCAAAGGTTTTTATAGAGACTGTCGGCATATTTATCCTCCAGATCTTTCACGTGCAGAAACCCGCCGAAAAGACGCATAAGAAAATCATACCGAATCCGATCCCGCAGAGAAAAGGTTCGTGTCGCCATTAACGGCAGCTCATTCCGATTCACCTGATCGATATAGGCAGGCACATGGAATGTATTGGCATAGCAGATGCCGTTCAGGTAGCCGATGGCGCCACTGCCCAATCCCGCGTATTCGTCATAGTCGACAATATACTCATCAATCATAGATCCTTTCCGAGAAAAGCACCACGCGGAAGAAAGCCGATAAGCCGATGCAAGACGATGCATAATTTCACGATAAAAAAGCTTTTCATTTCTGTCGCTGATATTTCCCAAAGTAGCGATGACTTTGTGTCGTGTGCTGTCCGAGATCATAAGCGGGTAAAACGTAACCTGATCGATTTCAATTACCGTCAGAATATCCAGATCATGCCTCAGCATAGTCAGATTCTGAGAAGGGAAATTGAAAATCATGTCCGCATTGACGGTGTCAAAAGCTCCCTTCAATTCTTTCAATCGGCTGGCAATGGTTTCGCCGCTGCCGTATTTCTCATAACGATCCATACGTTTAAGCAAATTATCGTCGAAACTTTGTACACCGACGGACAGACGGTTGATCCGGGCATCCTGCAGATGACGCACATTTTTGTCGGTCAAATGATTGGGATTTGTTTCGACGGAAATTTCCTTGACGTCGAAACACTGGCGGACGAACGCCAGTGTTTCCGCTAATTCTTCAATGATCACGGTAGGCGTTCCACCACCCACATAGACGCCGCCGAACTCATAGCCCGTTTCTCGGTACAGCCCGATTTCTTTTCTCAGTGCGGCAAAATAACGGCGGCAGAGATCTTCCTCGAAAACAATTCGGTTAAAGGAACAATAGGGACAAAGCTTCTCACAAAACGGAATGTGCAAGTAGAGAAGTCTGGGCGATCGGTCCAATCCGACCTCCGGAATCCGCAGTTTTTCCTTTCCATCAAAACACATGGCCGTGCCAAACTCCCGTTTGGCCCGATAAGCAATCATACGATGAATCAAAAGCCCCTCCGCCCTTCTCGTTATGAAATCCACCGTCTATGCATTCCCCGTCGCCGGACGACGCTTCCCTATCACGAATGACTTGAAACCACAAGATCTTGCGACAACCTTTTATCAATGATATATTGTCATACAACATCTCCAAAGGAGTGATTTGTATGGCGGAACAAAAAATTTACACCATGTGGACGGATGGCCAAGTGAATGAAGATTCCATCTCCCTCCTCCGTACAACCTGTGAAGATTTGCCCGTACCGCTCAGCAACGAGGCACAGGGAATGGTTCAAAGGATGGTTGAGACTTTCCTCCTACGGGACGATGGGGTGGGGTTGGCCGCACCGCAAATCGGTATTTTGAAACGCATCATCGTCTTTAGGAACAAGGGTTTCGACCAAAAAACCTGGTCAAAAAAACCGGAAGATTACGAAGTGTTGATAAACCCAAGAATCACCCAAGCCCGCGGTGAACTCGTCAGTGCCCTCGAGGGCTGCTTGTCCTGCCCAGACATCCAGGTGGAGATCGCCCGCTACCCGGAAATAAAGTTACGAGCCTACGATGCCCGGGGAAACAAAATTTCGAAACGGTACAATGACTATGCGGCCCGTGTAGTCCAGCATGAAATGGATCACCTGGAAGGAAAATTGATCATCGATCATGGTGGAACATTGTATTATCCGAAAGAAAAACAGCTTTTTTTCGACAGAATATTCCGGGCGAGCGCGTAACGCCGGGGCTTTCGAATTGCTTCGCGGTTACTGGATGAAGTTGAGCAGGGCCTCCGTCACCGGTGCGGTAAAAAGAGAAAGCAGAATCGCAAAAAGAGCAAATGCACCGATAGCCTCGCTGATGTAGATTTTGTCATAACGGCGCTTCAGAGACACGATCACGAGCGAGCCAACAGACAGGCAACCCAAATGAAAGAAAGGGAATTGGCCCTCCTCGCAGGTGATGAATTCCATATAGCTAAAGGACGCCGTTATAACCAGGTTAAAAATCGCCACCACCCAGCTCTCCACGGCTTTACCCATGGATCGTGCCGCACTCTTTTGCTCCAAAAATTTCAGCAAGGAATCCTTCATCCTCCCTCCGTAAGGTTCTTGGCGGGCAGACTTTCCCAAATTTGCCCCCCCTATAGCATAAAAGCCCGGCCTCCTACAAAGAAGAACGTCTATCCCATTCAATACACAATGGAGATATTTATTCTTGAAAAGGTCAATCGTTTGTATTAACTTCTGGTAGACGTGGTTTTTTCTCATAAACTTTATCGTGTACTTGCGTGGAACCAAAAAGGGAAGATTTCCTTTGCTGTTTTATTCTCCGGAATAATATCGGCCACTCAACAATGGGGTCGGAATCCTTGTTGCGCCCCTCCAGGGTCGCCACGCCTGACAGGAGGTTTGAATAATGTTTAGCCAAATTCTTGTGCCAACCGACTTTTCCAAAAAACACGCCACGCCTCTTGAGATTGCAGTCAACCTCGCAGCAAAACATAACAGCACCATCCATCTTCTTCATGTTGTGGAAATCATTGCAGACACAACCTTCACAGAATATGAGGATTTCTACAATAGACTGGAAAGGAAGGCCCAGAAACAAATGAACAATCTCATGGCACAATATGAGAAGAAATCGGTGCAAATTCTACCACACATTAGTTACGGCAACCGGGTACAGGAAATTCTGAAATTCCGCAAAGATCATGAGATTGACTTGATTATCATGAATTCCCACAAAGTTGAATTGAAGAACCCGATCCAAAGTTGGGGCACCATCAGCTACAAGGTGGCACTCTTGTCTGATAGTCCGGTGCTGCTGGTAAAATAAGAAGGGGTTCAGCATGTATCGCATATTGATCGTTGATGACGATGATACCCTGCGTGAAGTGCTTGTTGAGTACTTCGAAAGCATGGGCTATGGCGTCATGGAGGCTTCAAACGGCCGGGACGGCTTGGAAAAGCAGATCCAAAACCCGGCCGATCTGGTCATAACGGACCTGATTATGCCTGAAGAAAACGGCCTGGAGATGATTCTGGAATTCCAGCGGCGATATCCGTCACTGAAAATCATCGCCATGACAGGAAGCGGACATCCCGGTGCGCTGGAGGACCTCAATACTGCAACCATTTTGGGTGCAGACCGGACTTTCCCCAAACCTTTTCAGTTGGAAGACCTGCTGAAAGCCGTTAAGGAACTGCTCATCGATTCCGGTTCTTGATTGAACCTGCGAGGGGAAATGGCAACCGAGATAGAAGGCTGGCAAAGTAAAGTTCTTGAGAGGCGAATCAGGCAGTCTGAAGAAGAGATGGCGCTGTTGCGCAGAGAAATAGAGAAATACCATCATATTCTCGAAGAGATTAATCTTTTTTACTGTGAAATCTCCCTTGATGGCCGATTTCTTGTCTTCAATCCCCCTTTCTCCCAGGCCCTTGATTATGCCAATGAAGAGCTGATCAAGCTGTCGTATGAAGAAATCCTTGACGAATCCTCTCGGGAAACGTTTGGTTCGGCTCTGAAAGAAGTTTTACGGAGCGGTGTACCCAAAAGACGGTTCGATTACGTCCTGCTTAAAAAAAACGGTTCGCCCCTGAACACGGAAACCTCGATCTTCCTGATGACAGATGAAACAAAACGTCCCGTGGGGTACCGCATTCTTTTTCAGGATATCACTCGGAGAAAACAGGCGGAAGAACTGATAAAAAAGCTGGCTTTTCAGGATACCCTGACCGGGCTGCCCAATCGGAGATTGTTTCATGACCGACTTGTCCTGGAATTGGCCCAGGCAAAACGTAATCAGGAACGTTTTGCCGTCATGATGATCGATCTGGACCGATTCTAAGGAGTCAACGATACCTTGGGGCATTACGTGGGGGATTTGCTGATTCAGGCCGTCGGAAACCGATTGACCAATCTGCTTCGTAAAGGCGACACGGTTGCCCGCATCGGCGGCGATGAATTTATTCTGCTGCTCCCGTCATTGCCGGAGGGCGATAATGCATGCCGCATCGCTGAAAAGATCCTGAATTCCTTCGATGAACCCTTCCTTTTGGAGAATCGTGAAATTCATATCACACCCAGCATCGGCATCGCAATATATCCCGATCACGGGAATAATATGGACCTTTTGCTGAAAAACTCCGACATTGCCATGTATGCCGCAAAAGAAGGGGGGAGAAACATGTTCGAGTACTACAGGCAGGACAGGCAGAATGAAAGAGCGTCCGCTGAATGAATTTCGAAAACCGAGGATATGTCCAGCTGCAACGCCGTTTTATAAGCGTCCCTCTAAAAGCTTCTTTACCTCATTAAACACCGCATTCACCGTTATCTTTTTCATGCAGGTCATTTCACGGCAAAATTTCCGGAAACAGGGTGCGCAGGAAAGGGGTTCCTGAAGGACGATATGACCCGAACCATAGGGGCCTGTCCTTTTCGGATCGGTTGGCCCAAACAGGGCCACGACGGGTGTGCCGAGAGCGGCGGCCAGGTGCATCGGCCCCGAATCGGTCGTGACCAACAATGCCGCACGCCGATAGAGTTCCGCCAGATCTTTAAGGCTCGTCCGTCCCTCCAGGTTGAGCACATTACGCCGGGCGAGTCGCTGAATTTGCCCCAGAGAGGGAGCCTTTTGGCCCGTCAGAACGACAAAGATTCCATAGGTCTCGACAATACGATCGCATAGACTGGCGAAACATTCGTTGTCCCATAGTTTCGTGTCCCAATAGGCAACGGGATTCATGGCTACAAAAGGGCCCACGACCTGGTGAAGAGCCAGAAGCTCATCCACTTTCTCCTTGTTTGCGTCTCCGATAGCGATCTGAAACACCGGTTCTTCGATTTTGGCTCCGAGGTATTTCGGAAAATCAAGATACCGGTTCACCGCGTGCTTGTCCATGTCCTCCGTTATTTTTTCACTATAAAAGAATCCACTCAACTCCTGATAGCTGTCATAGCCGATTTTTCTTTTACCCCGGCAGAGGAAAACGAGAACCGCGCTCTTGAACAGGCCGTGAAAGTCGATCACCAGATCATAATCTCTGACACGCAGATCCCTCAGAAATGCCCCCATCTCGCTCAGGGTTTTTTTGAAATGGCCCTTCATGAGAGCCCTCTGCCAGCTTTTACGCCTAGAAACCACAACAGAATCCAGATCCGGATGACCCAGAATGATATCAGCCGCCGCCTCCTCAACTACCCAGGTGACGTGCGCCCCGGGATAGAGCTTCCTCAATGCAGCCAGGGACGGAAGCGTATGAATGACATCGCCGACGGCACTCAATTTGACAATCAGGATATTCATCGTTTCATATCCTCAAGAATCCATTCGACGGCATCGAAGAGGTCGAGGGCCTGATAGTCCGGGATGACATCCCCGTCTATTGTTTCACCCGCCCCGTATCCTGTCCTCACCAGAATACCTTTCGCTCCCGTATTCCTTGCGGTCAGAACGTCTTTCATCATATCTCCCACCATATAGGATCGGGAAAGATCAATGCAAAGATCCTGCGCCGCCTGTAAAAGCATGCCGGTCCCGGGTTTCCGGCACGCACATATTCGACGATAGGAACCGTGACCTTCCGTCGGATGGTGGGGACAATAATAGAATGCATCAATATGTGCCTCTTCCATTCTGAGGTTTGACTGGAGAAAATCGTGGAATTCACGGATAAAATTCTCCCCGAAATAACCTCGGGCCACGCCGGATTGGTTGGTCACGACAACAACCGGAATGCTCCGGCGGTTCAGCATACGAATCGCAGCCGCTGCCCGTGGTATAAGCTTCAACTGATCAAACTTGGAGAGATAGCCCACCTCTTCGTTGATTGTGCCATCCCGGTCGAGAAATACGGCGCGGCACAGTTCTACGGCTGGAGCATGCATCGGGCGGCCTCATAGACATCATTGACGCCGATCAGGTCCATACACTGAAAATCCGTCGGACAGGTGGTCTTCAGGCAGGGACTGCAGGGCAGATCTTTATGAACAACGACACTTTTCTCCCCGGGAGGGGAGGTGGTCACGGGATTGGTTGAACCGAAAATGGCCAGTGTGGGAACACCCAGGGCACCAGCCACGTGCATCAAACCCGAGTCGTTGGAAATAAACAGGCGGCAACATGAGATAAGCGATATGGCCTCACGTAAGGTTGTCATGCCCGCCAGGTCGGCCATAGAATGATTGGCGAAACCGGAAACAGCCCGGGTGCTCTCCCGGTCAGCGGCACTGCCGAACAGAAGTATTTCGGCGCCCAATGTTTCGCTCAACCGATCGGCCACCATTGCAAAGCGATCGGGGAACCATTTCTTCGCGGCTCCGTACGTGGCGCCAGGTGCGATGCCGATCAATAAATCCCCTTGGGCGGCACCATAAAATCCAAGGATTTCTCCAGCCCGAATGACGTCTTCAGGGGTGAGGTCAAGATGATATTCCCGCCTCCCCCCATTGGAGCAACCGAGGGTTTTGACCATTTCCATGTAGTACTCCACCTGGTGAATGCGGCGTATCGCCCGGGTTCGTTTGACCGAATGGGTCAAAAGCGGTCCCCGCCCATCGGAATTGTAGCCCGCCCGGATGGGAATCCCGGCCAGACAGGCAACGATTGCCGCTTCGATGGCATTCTGGAGCAAAATGGCTGCATCAAATTTTCTCGATCTCAATTCTTTCGCGAGACGGAGCAATCCCCTAAAGCCCTCGTGGATACCGGGAGACCGATAGAGCAAAACCTCATCCACATCCGGGCTGAGAGAAAAGATATCGGCCACCCAGGGTTTGGCTAAAACACTGATTTTCGCCTCGGGAAATGACCTGCGAATAGCCGCCATGGCCGGCAGGGTCATGATGACATCACCGATCCAGTTCGTCCCACGCACCAGAATGTGTTGGGCTTCCTCAATACGACGGGATGTCCGAACAGATATTTTCATTTTTTTCTTGTTGCCTGCCAGTCGCCTTCAGGTTGTTTGTCCGGATTGTTTTTATATGATTCCGAGCTCGGCACCTGATGCTCTTTGGTTTTCCAGCGTTGGTGAAGCCACAACCACTGGTCCGGATATTGCCGAATCACACCTTCAATAATAGAAGTAAATCGCTGGGTATTGGTTCTGATATCATCCTCGCTGTTTCCCGTTCGGATGATTTCGACCTCTTTCCCGATAATCAATCGATAACGTCCATCCGGTTTTCGAATGATGAATGCCGGCATCACCGGCGTCTCCGATTTGATCGCCATCTGGGCCAGACCGTCGGTCGTGCAGGCCGGTCTCCCAAAGAAATCGGCAAAGACACCCTCTCTCCGAGACACATTTTGATCAATAAGGACGCCCACCACACCGTTTTTCGCCAAGCAACGAAACATCTGCAGCATGGCTTTTTTCTTGGACACCAGGACATTTCCCCGAGATGTGCGCACATATTTGACAAATCGTTCCAGGAAGGGGTTGTCCAGTGGCCGGTAAATCATGACTCCGGGAGCAATCAGTGCGGATGCCGCCGCGGCCATCAATTCCCAATTGCTGAAATGGGCACCAAAAAGCAGAAGGCCCTTCTTTTTTCCCAGCGCCTGCTGTGCCCGCTCCAAGCCTTCGATATCCAAAAGATCATTCAAACGCGACCTGTTCATTTTCGGCAGATCGAAAAATTCTGCGCAAACGATGGCGAGATTCCTATAGGCTCCTTTCGTTATCCGGATAATTTCCGCCATGGATTTATCCGGAAAAGCTCTAATTAAATTATGTAGAGCGATAAACCTGTGACGCGGGGAAAGATAATAAAAAAGCCGCCACAATCCGTAAAAAAAAGCCTTGCGTAAAAACAGAGGCACAAAACCAAGATACCGGGAAACGTTTCGCGCCAAGATATCAGGATTATCCGTATCCATCAGCTGGTTCCGTATCTAGGGAAACACGTCCCCCCTTTCTCATCAATTCAGGGAACGCTTCCGCTTTCGCCGGTTTCACTGCGCTTGTCCCAACTTATCCATAAGCGACGCGATAAATTCATCCTCGCCACCCTGGAAAACCATCTCCACCTGCAAAAAATCAACCTCCTCCAGGAACATGTGAAAACGGTTGAGTTTTACCCCGTCTTTCTCGGTTGTGACAATCGTATCGGCCTGTTCTTGCCTCGCCCTGTTCTGGATCTCCCGAATATCCTCCCGACTATAGTCATGATGATCAGGAAAAGGTAGAAAGGCCACCGTCCGTGCGCCAAGCCCGGCCAGGATCTGTTTGAATGCCCCCGGTTTGGCGATACCGGCGAAGGCACAAACGCGGCGCCCCAAGAGACTCTGGAGCGGCAATTCCCGGCCACTGGCTCCATCAATCAGCGCTACCGCTTGGTGTCTGGCGCGATACTGAGGGGTTGTGGTTGAAATGGCGGTAACCCGATCTCCAAGCCCCGTCCGAATTATAAGATCCGCTCTCTTTAAGGATGACCCGGGTTCCCTCAGAGGTCCTGCCGGCAAGACCCAGCCATTTCCCAAAGGCCGGTCCGCATCCAGCAGGACTACATCTACATCGCGTGCAAGCTGCCGGTATTGAAAAGCATCATCCAGAACAAGAACATCAGCCCCGAACTGTTCTATCGCGACGCCGGCAGTCAGTGCACGCCTAGGCCCCGTCAGAACCGGAATCCCGGGCAGACGTTTGGCAATCAACGCAGGCTCATCCCCACAATCCTCCGGCTTCATTAAAATTCGGCGCCCGTCAGACACAATGTTGATAGGAGCCTTCGTTTTCCCCCTGTACCCGCGGCTGAGTACGACTGGACGAAAGCCTTTCGAATTGAGCAGGTTGGCCAGATAGATCACCATAGGGGTTTTTCCGGTCCCGCCGACCGTAATGTTTCCCCCCCCGACAACCCGGCAGGGAACTTTTTTCTGTCGAAGCAGGCCCGTATCAAAGAGAATGTTTCGCACCAGAATGGCCAGACGATAAAACAACGACATCCCCCTTAACAGCAGTTTGAAGGGATGGATATTCATTTTTTCGTTCTCCCAAGCCGCGATTACCGCGTCCTGTATGCTCTTTTTTTTCATACTTCGGCCATCCTTTCGCCTCCTTCTGGATCACCCCCGTCTCTTCTCCTTATTCCCCGGTTCCCTGCGATTCCTGTTCCTCCTCGTTTTCTTCACGAAACTGCATCTGATAAAGACGATAATATTCTCCCTGCCGTGCAATCAGCTCTTCATGATTTCCCTCTTCGATGATCTCTCCGTTCATGAGAACGGCAATGCGATCGGCCCGTCTGATGGTGGAAAGGCGGTGGGCAATGACAAGGGTCGTTCGTCCCCGCATCAGATTCTCCAAAGCCGCCTGAACCTCCCTTTCCGATTCCGTGTCCAGAGAAGAGGTGGCCTCATCCAGAATGAGGATCGGCGCATCCTTGAGCAGAGCGCGTGCAATGGCAATACGCTGCCGCTCTCCTCCGGACAGCTTGGTTCCCAGCTCTCCGATTCCTGTATCATACCCGTTCGGCAGGTTCATGATGAATTTGTGGGCATGTGCCGCTTTCGCGGCCTCAATAATTTTCTCCTCCGAAGCTTGAATATCACCGTAGGCAATATTATTTCGTACGGTGTCGTTAAAAAGAAAAGTCTGTTGGGTGACAATACCAATTTGAGCGATGAGGGATTGAAGCGTCACATCCCGAATATCATGCCCGTCGATCAACACAGCGCCTTGCTTTACGTCGTAGAATCGCGGAATGAGGTTGGCAAGTGTCGTTTTGCCACCACCGCTCATACCGACAAACGCCACAGCTTCGCCGGCGCGGATTGTCAGGTTGATCCCTTTCAGGACCGGGGTCTCCTCATAGGCAAAACTGACATTTCGCAATGCGATTTCTTTCGTAAGGGGTTTCAGTATGACTGCATTCCCGCGGCTCTGGATTTCCGGTATCGTGTCAATGACGCTGAAAACGCGGGTCGCAGCGGCAATGCCTTGCTGTATCTCATTGTTGACATTTGTAAGACGTTTGGCCGGCTCATAAATCATCAACAACGCGGCAAGAAATGAAAAGAATGTACCCGGTGTCGTGGCTCCCCGAATGACCTGATAACCACCGTAAAACACGATAACCGCAATGCCCAAACCGGCAAAAATTTCGATCAGCGGTGAAGATAACGATTTTGTCATCACATTCTTGATGGCTAGACGGAAAAGGCGCTCATTTTCCCTGCTAAACCTGTTCATCTCATATGATTCCATGCCAAACGCCTTGACGATACGGTTACCCGCAATAGTCTCCTGAAGTAAATCTGTCAGGCCAGCCATGGTCACCTGAGTTTTCGTCGATATTTTTCTGACTTTCCTCCCGATCAGGACAACGGGGTAAATCGCCGCGGGAAATGCCACCAGGGCGATTAGAGCCAGCTTCCAATCCCGATAAAAAACCACACCCACCAAGGCGATCAGGGTAAAGGTATCCTTGAATATGTTGGTCAGGGTATTGGACACCGTGGCGTAAATGAGTCCAACATCGTTCAATACTCTGGAAATAAGCGTACCCGTGGGGTGTTTTGTGAAAAAAGACAGGGACTGAGACTGGATTTTCCGATAAAGCAGGTCACGCAAGTCTGCGACGATGCGATTCCCAATATAATTCATCAAGACGTGCTGTACATACTGGGCCGCAGCCTTGAGAAAATACATAAAAATCACGGCCAGGGGAATCCAGTAGAGACTCTTCTCGTTACGATTGAGAAAAATGTCATCCAGGGCCGGCTTGATTAGAAAGGCCGCTGCCGCCGTGGCTCCTCCAACCAGAGCCATACAGAACGCCGCCACGATGAATCTCGGAATCTGACCTCGTGCGAGTATTAAAAGCCGTTTATAAACATCCATTTTATTATACCGATAGGAAAAAGTCACAGGTCGAGCACGCCCCTCTGTAGCACGCACCCGCCTTCCCAAGAATAAGTCCGGCCTCCATGAATTCCCTGACAACCCTTTGCCGCAAATCCTCGTTTCTGAGTGTGGCCGTTACTTGATCCGCCGTGCGCTTCAGTTCACATCCTTCTACGATAATTCCGAAACAACGAAACGGCAACGATGCTCAGCAGGTTTCATGTCTATTCTCAACACTAACCGAGCCAGAAAAATCAATCAGTGGAGCAACCTTATAGACGATAACAACCGGTTTGACAAGCAGGGACGCCTCGAAACTCACCATATCCGACGCGAAAATCGTGGCGCTGGATATTTTAAAGAACCCTATCGGTGAAACGAACCGGGATACCGGATCGATAAACCAAATCGCCGATCATTCCTCAAGACAGCGTATAGGCAATGGGAATCGCAAACTGGGGGGGGTGGCTCTCTGGGTCAGACGGTTGACACAGAAAAGGATGTCCGACAAGAGGGGCCTGCACCCGCATCTTGAGGCATTCTGTCATCGTCGATACCGCAATGAATGCACTGGGGAATTTGTCCCTCATCGCTCCCAGCAAAAAAAGAGGCATAAATCACCGGAGGCTTCACTTGGGACCACCGTGACCTTAAAATCCCTGAATTTCACCTACAACAAAAAGCCCGTATTCTCTTCGAGCAACATACAACACGCTTCCGTCACAAATTTAATGGCAAGATGGAACCATTGGGGAGGCTGTGATTCCGGGTTCATTGTGTACAGGCACACCCTGGCGTCGTCTACCCGCATGGCCATCGTCTCAGCGACATGTTCCCCGAGTTGATTCCTTAATAAACTCAACAAACTGAAGCACTTCGGGATAAGCGGGTACCTCGTTCAGCACTTTGGCGATGGCGTCTTTTCGCAGGAGGGACATACGGAACATGATCCGATAGGATCGCTTCAACGCCGCAATGGTTTCTTCACTAAAACCTCTGCGCCGCAAACCGATCTGGTTCAGCCCATAGAGTTTCGCGTGATTTCCCGAGGCCATCGTAAACGGCGGCACGTCCTTGTTGACTGCTGAGGCTCCGCCGATAATGCAATGGGCTCCGATTCGGGTGAACTGATGCACCCCCGTCAAACCACCGATGATCGCATAATCCTCCACATGGATATGGCCGGCCAGATTGGCTGCATTCGCCAGTATAACATGATCCCCCAGCTTGCAATTATGCGCCACATGGGAATAGGCCATCAAAAGGTTATGATCGCCGATTAGCGTCACACCGATATCGGAATCGGTTGCACGATTTACGGTAACAAATTCGCGGATGATATTGTGGTTGCCAATGATGACTTTGGTCTTTTCGCCCCGGTATTTCAAGTCCTGAGGGTCGCCTCCGATAGAGGCAAACTGGTCGATTTTGCAAGATTCGCCGATTTCGGTCAAGCGTTCGATCACGACATGTGGCCCAATAACCGTATTCATTCCGATGCGCACTTCGGGTCCGATCACGGCATAGGGGCCAACCGTCGCGGTGTCATCCACATGGGCATTCGAAGAAACAATCGCTGTGGGATGTATATTCATGTGTTAGTCGTACCTTTTCTCCAATTCTTCTATTTTTTTCTGCATATCCTGTATCGTTTTACGCATGTCGGGAAGCCTGATCAGTGACGCCATAACCCGCAACCAATGACGGTGTGGCATGTGAGGACTTCCCGAGACGACCTGATTGGCCGGAACATCCTCATGAACCCCCGACTGTGCCCCCACCATTACATGGTCTCCCAGGTTGATATGCCCGACGAGGCCGGCCTGTCCTCCCGTGATTACGCCTTTCCCCAATTTGGTACTGCCCGAAATACCGGTCTGCGATACGATTACGCTATTCTCGCCGATCACCACATTATGAGCGATCTGGACCAGATTATCGATTTTCGTCCCCCGTTGAATCCACGTTTTCCCTAATGTACCGCGATCGATCGTCGTATTCGCTCCGATTTCCACATCATCGTCAATCTGGACGTAACCCACTTGGGGAATCTTCTCGTTCCCGACGCCCGGGCGGGCGAAACCAAATCCGTCACTGCCTATCACAACCCCGGCGTGGATAATCACCCGACAGCCGATTTGTGTCCTGCGATAGATGGTGACATTCGGATAGATGGTCGTCCCCTCCCCGATCGTTACATGGCGTCCAATATAAACACCCGGATACAGAACAACGTTCCGCCCGATCTTGGCACCCCTGTCAACAGTCACACAAGGAAAGACCGTAACTCCAGGCGAAACTTCTGCTTCGGCGCTGATAAACGTATCTTCGGCAATACCGGGGGCACATACCTCCTCCGGATAGAATTCCGCCAGAAGTTTGCCCAGATGGAGATAGGGATCGGGCACAATGATCAGGGTCTTGCCCGCTGCTTCCGTACCAGGGGGAACAAGGAGTGCCGACGCCTCCGTGGAGGCCAGCCATTCACGATATTTCGGATTCGCAACAAAGGTGAGGTCTCCGGTCTTCGCCTCCTCAATGGAACGGATGCGCTCAATCCGGACATCTCCATCGCCGACAACGTCTCCATTAACCAATACAGCGATTTCTTTGACTGTTTTACTCACGATTGCACATCCTGGGCAAAAATCCCGTTTTATTTGCCTGCCTTGAACGTCCGATTGAACTCATCCAGCACCTTCTTAGTGAGATCGTGCGCTTTGCTCCAATGCGCCACGGGGACGGTGTAAACATCGATAATGAGAGTGTACTTCTCCCTCTCTCCAATATTTTTAACGATTTTCATGATTTCCGGAACAAAATCCTTCACCATATCCTGCTGTTTGGCCTGAAGCTCCTCGTTTGAATCCTTGATAAGGATCTGATAATCCCGGAACTTCTTCTGGTACGTAACCTCCTTATCCTTCAGCACATCGGGCTTCATGAGAGACCGTTGTTTCTCCAGCTCATCTTTCAGTTTCTGCAGTTCTTCTTCCTTCGCCTGGATGGCGGGTCTGTTCTTATCAACAATTCTTTGGATCTCTCCAATGGATTTTTTCCCCGCTTCCGAATTGCGAATGACCTGATCCATGTCATAGAATCCGATTTTTTCCTCCGCGGCAACCGGAGCAACTCCCAAGCAAATCAAAAACACGAACAAGAGCGACACGTTCAGTACAGTGATTTTTTTCATATCATTTCCTCCTTTATCTCATCAATTTCCCCAAAAGGCCCCTTACTGGAACAGACCGATTGTGAATTCCCATCGACTGGGGGATTCATTGCCTTTTTTATCCAGCACATACCCCCACTCCAGCCGCAATGGTCCGATGGGCGAGTACCAGCGGATACCCAGCCCGCATGTTTCCCGCATATCCCCGATATCATACGTGCTTTTCCAGGCATTGCCGGTATCAAAGAATACAACGCCCTTCATACCGGCGCTCTTGACCAGCGGGAAAATATAGTCAAAATTGAAGTTGAGCATGGTCCGGCCGCCGATTTCATCCCCCGTTATCGGGTCCTTCGGTCCCACATTGCGCAATCCACGCAGGGAATTGATGCCTCCCAGGTAAAAACGTTCATACGTCGGCACATCGCGAGCGCTGCCTGTCTCCTGAATGTAGCCCGCACGCCCACGGACGGCAAAAACCGTATCGAAAGGCAGAGGATAGAACCACTGGGACGTCACATGATACTTGATAAATTTGGCATCCCCTCCCAGGCTGGCATATTCAATGGAACCCGTGTTCTTGGTCCCGGAAGAGGGAAACATGTTGTCATTCGTCGTATCACGGGACAGGGTAAACGTCACGCTGCTGATCGTGGTTTTCCCTTTCTGATCCTTGATATTTGTGGATGCCCATTGGGTGACATGGCTCACATCGTCCAGGCTCAGGCGATAACCGACGGAACCGAAATACTTCTCCCACAGGGGATATCCAAAAGTAAGACCAAAACCCTGGGAGTCCAGGTCGTACTCATCATATTCGCGTTCGAAGTTCCAGGCATCTATTTTGGACCACAGCGGAATATCAAAGAGCCACGGTTCGATGAAGGAAAGGTTGTAATTGGTCACCTTGGTCCCCAAGCTTGCCCTCAGGCTGAGGGTCTGTCCCCGACCGAACAGGTTCTGCTGTGAAATACTCGTCGTAAAAACGGCGGCGTCCGCGGCGCTGTATCCGGCCCCGACGCTGAACATGCCCGTGGGCTTTTCCTTGACCCGGATATTCACGTCCGTCAGGGACTCATCGGGACCTTTTTCCGTCTGGAAGTCAACTTCTTCGAAGTAATTCAGGCGGCTGATTCGCGTGTAGCTGTTTTTGAGATTTGTTTTGCTGTAAAGATCCCCTTCAACGATGGAAAGCTGGCGACGGATCACCTTGTCCCGCGTCCGGTCATTTCCCCAGATATTGATCCGGTTAAAATATACCAGATTATTCTTCGTCACACGATAGGACACATCTACCAGTTGGTCCGCCTCGTGGATATCCGTCAAGGGGACAACCTCCGCATTGGCATAGCCTTCGTCGTTACATCTCTGGGTCAGGGAATCGATATCCTTGATGATGGCACTGCGGTCAAAAATTTCCTTCTCCTTCATTTCCAAGCCTTTCAGGAGTACTTCTTTTGAAACCGTCAGGCCATCCCCTTCAATATTCACCTTGCCAATACGGAACTGTTTTCCCTCGCTGACCGGAACCTTGATATAAATTCCTTTTTTGTCATAGGTAATTTCCGGTTCTCCCAGCTGCGCGTTGAGGTAACCGTTGTTCAGGTAATGGACGGTCACCTTGGAGACATCCTGTTTCAGCAATTCTCTTTTGAGCAAACCGGAGTCGCTGAAAAAATGAAAGAATCCTTTCTCTTTCGTACTCATCAGTTTCTTCAATTCCTTGACTGTAAAGGCCTGATTACCTACAAAACTGATTTTTCTGATGTAGAGGCGTTCATTTTCCCTGATCTGGAACACGACTCGTACATCCTTGTCACCATCCTTCTCAATCACATCCTCCACTTCCGCGTTATAATAACCCTTGCCGTCGTAAAGGGTCCGGATTTTCTCAAGGTCTTCTCGAAGTTTCTCATTATTCAGAGTCTGACGGACCTTGAGGGTGATGACTCCTTCGATATCGCTTGTGCTGACCTTCTTGTTCCCCTTGACAACAATTTCAGAGATGAGGGACTTCTCCTGGAGAATGAAGATAATTTCCTTGCCTTCCGGAGTGTCCTCTACATCCACCTTGACGTCCTCAAAATAGCCCATCTGGTAAATGGCCCGGATATCGTCTGCGAGAGTCTCTTCGAAAAAGATCCCGCCCCGCTCACTTTTGATTTTCTGTTCGATGGCCCCTGCACCGATCTTCCGGTTGCCTTTGAATTGGATCCTGCTGATTCGCTGCACGACATTGATTCTAGCCAGAATGGTCGTTTTCACCTGCTGAATGACGGAGGGCAGGCTTTCCGCCCCCTTTCCCTGAATGGAAAAACCGGGAATCGTTTTTCTTTGGACGATATCGTAAAGACGGATATCGACGCTGAGGATATTGCCGAATTGCGAAATACTTCCCCCGACGACATAATCGACCCCCAAAGACCCGCCGATTTCCATGGCCCTGGTTTCGCTGAACGATTCTTCTGATTCAGCGACGGCAGGCATTCGGCTGACTTCAACCACCTCGACCAGTCGGCTCTTTCTCAACTCCCTGGCCAGGGTGTTGGACACCTTCTCCTGCAGGGCCTGCGGGTCCGAAGGTGCGTGCACCGAAAACGGCAAAAGGGTTATTCTTTTGGTCTCCTGTGCGTGTGCAACCTGCCGCGACAAGAGAATGAACACCACGAACAGAGCATACAGAATCCCCTGAAAGACCTTCTTCTTATTCACCGGCATACACCCTTCCGTCCCTCAAACCGATGCTTCGGGACATGCGGTCGGCAAGCGACTTGTTGTGCGTCACCACGACCAACGTTACACTTCTGTTTTGGTTGAAATTCAACAAAAGGTCCTCTACCCTCTTTCCTGTTTCCGTGTCAAGGTTTCCTGTAGGCTCATCAGCCAGCAGAATTTCCGGCTCCATCACCATCGCCCTGGCCAGGGCCACCCTTTGCTGTTCCCCCCCTGAAAGCTCACCCGGTTTATGGGTCAAACGATGTTCGAGGCCCAGTTCCACCAGAATGGAACGAGCTCTTTTTCGGGCCTCTTCCTTTGACAAGCCATGAATCAACGCCGGCATCATGGCATTCTCACAACTGGTAAATTCCGGCAAAAGATGATGAAACTGAAAAACGAACCCGATTTTTCGATTGCGAAACTCGGCCAATTCCCTTTCACTCCACCGAAAAACATCGAAATCGTCAATAAAAAGCCCCCCCGAAGTTGGACGATCCAGGGTCCCCAGGATATGAATCAGCGTACTCTTTCCGGTACCGGACACACCCAGCACCGCCAGTGAATCGCCCTTTGCGATCTTCAGATCAACCCCCCGAAGCACCTCAATACGGTTACCGTCCTTGATGAATGTCTTCGTAAGTCCCTCCACCCGGATCATGAACCAACCCTTCCTGTGACCATATTCCAAGGCATTATTCGTATCTCAGCGTTTCCGCCGGATCCAGCCTTGAGGCCCGCCACGACGGATAGATGGTGGACAACAGGCTGATCAGGAGCGTCCCCAATGCAATCAGCGCCACGTCTCCATAATGGACCCGGGAAGGCAGTTCAGTCAGATAATAGACATCGCCGGGCAGAATTTTGAATCCGAAAAGCCGTTCAATGAAAAGTGATATCCGAGATAGATGAAGCGCCACGGTTACGCCAAGCGCGCATCCCAGGGAGGTGCCGATAAAACCTATGGTTACCCCCTGGAAAATGAAAATTTTCATGATTCCCTGCGAACTGGCTCCCATGGACTTGAGAATAGCAATGTCCCGGTGCTTTTCCATGACGACCATGATGAGAGTTGTAATGATATTGAAGGCCGCGACGAGGACGATCAGGCTTAAGATGATCGCCATGACCCGTTTTTCCAGTTTCAGGGCGGAAAAAAGGTTCTTGTTCATCTCCATCCAGGTTCTGACCCAGTAGGGATACCCGAGTTTTGCCTTGATGACGCCAGCCAAGCGGTCGGCTTCATAAATATCCGCCAGCCGAATCTCGATTCCCGTAACCAGGTCGCTCATGTTGAGAAACGCCTGAGAATCCGGAAGGGACAGGAAAATCAGGCTGGCATCGTATTCGTAAAATCCCGAATCAAAAATCCCCACGACCAGGAATCCCTTGATTCGGGGAACCAGCCCCATGGGCGTCGAAATTCCCATGGGAGAAATGATGCTGACTGTGTCGTAAAGGCCCAAGCCCAGGTTCTTCGCCAGCTCCTTTCCCAAAACCACTCCGGGCAGGTCCTTGAGGGCTGCCTCGACTGGAAGGGCAAACCGATTTCGGTCGGACAGGTCATCCATGCTGCCCCCGTACATCCGATTGATCTGGAGTACCTGGCCGGCACTTTCCACATCGATTCCACGAATGACCACACCACTGACACTGGCCCCGCTTTTCACCATGCCCTGGCCATAGATGAAGGGGGTCACCCCGACAACCCCTTTGACACCCTCCAGTGCGTCCTGGACTTGTTCATAATTCCGCATGGCGCCGCTGTACTCCATCAGGACCAGATGGGCGTTGACTCCGAGAATTTTGTTGCGCAGATCCGTCTCAAACCCGTTCATGACGGCCAAGACAATGATCAGTGCCGCCACACCGAGCAGGATTCCTGCGATGGAGATAAAGGTGATAATCGAGACAAAGACCTGTTTCCTCCGAGCCCGAAGATATCTCAGGCTGATGAACAGTTCATAGGAATCCATTAACGGACCACCCCGCGGTTCATCCCTCTTTCGTTCTCATGTGGGGAAACAGAATCACATCCCTGATGGAGGCCGAATCCGTAAACAGCATCACCAACCGGTCGATCCCAATCCCCTCACCCGCCGTGGGAGGCATGCCGTATTCGAGAACGGCTATATAATCCTCATCCATTACGTGGGCTTCCTCATCCCCCTCTTCACGCTGCTGCAGCTGATTGAGAAAACGCTCCCGTTGGTCCACGGGATCGTTCAATTCCGAAAATGCATTGGCGATTTCTTTCCCATGAATGATCAGTTCAAACCGGTCCGTGTAAGCCGGATCCGCATCATTTTTACGGGCCAGGGGGGAAACCTCGATGGGGTACTGGGTAACGAAAGTCGGCTGGATAATTCTGTCCTCCACTTTTGCGTCGAAAATGGCCATGATCACCTTACCCAGGGGGGCATTGTCCGGCACATCAATGCCATGCTTGCGGGCATAGGCCGTCGCCTCAACGGCATCCTCCAGAACGGACGCGGGAATGCCGCAATGCTCCATAATCGCCTCCCGGACAGTCAGGCGTTTCCACGGACGGGTCAGGTCGATTTCCGTTCCCTGGTAGATGAATTTTTCACTGCCGAAAATACGCTGGGCCAAAGCGGTAAACATCTCTTCCGTCAGGGTCATCAGATCTTCGTAGGTCGCATAGGCCTGATAGAATTCCATCATGGTGAATTCCGGATTGTGGGATGTTGAAATACCCTCGTTGCGGAAACTCCGGTTGATTTCAAAGACTCTTTCCATGCCTCCCGTGATCAACCTTTTCAGATAAAGTTCGGGGGCAATTCGCAGATAAAAATCCATCCCCAGCGCGTTATGAAAGGTTTTGAAAGGCTTGGCCATGGCACCGCCCGCCTTGGGTTGCATCATCGGGGTTTCTACCTCCATGAAATCCCGTTTTTCCATGAAATGACGTATAAACTGAATGATCCGGCTCCGACGCTGAAAAACTTCCCGTGATTTCGCGTTGGAAATAAGATCCAGGTGACGCTGCCTGTAGCGGGTTTCCACATCCGTCAAACCGTGCCATTTTTCCGGCAGGGGCCTGATCGCTTTGGAAAGCAGGCAGAGGTCCGTCACTTCAATGGTCAGTTCATCCGTTCGGGTCCGGAAAATTCTACCGCCCATTGCAATGATGTCGCCAATATCGAGACGTCGATAAAGACCGAATTCGTCATCTCCTAAAATCACGTGATTGATGTAACCCTGGATGGAACCCGTCCGGTCCTGAACCTTGACGAATGCGGCTTTTCCGAAGTCCCGGACCGCCATCAATCGGCCAGCGACGGTAAAGATCTCATTGACTTCTGAAAGGACATCATTCTCCTTGTTCTCAAAGCGGGCCAAAAGAGCCGCCGCGTTGTCTTTGTAACGAAATCTGTTGGGGTAAAGGGCAATCCCGTCCTCTTTCAGGGATTCGATTTTCTCCAAGCGCCTTTTTAAAAGCTCACTTTCTTCCATAAAACAGGAACTCCACTAAATATTATGATGTCGATTCGACTATCCTTTTTTTGTTTTTTCGTCAAGCAGGATTTAACGAAAGGGTTCTCTCCGGGTTTTCTCCTTGACAGGTCTCGAAACCATACTCTATAGAACGAACCATTGCCTTGGTGATGCAGATACCATCGACATAATGCGGAGTTTTGATGCTTTTCTTTCCTTGAACCATGTCGTCAGGATAACACAACCCACGCTTGCCCACCCCGCTGTTTCGTTTTTGGGCAACCGGGATTTCTGAATTGATCGCAGGAAGACCATGATCGAAGTAACGTCTCTGACAAAATACTACGGTCCCATCCGGGGAATCGAGGATATTTCCTTTCGAATCGAAAAAGGTGATGTCGTCGGCCTCTTGGGACCAAACGGCTCGGGTAAAACGACATGTATGCGAATCCTGACTTGTTTTTTTCCGCCCACACGCGGCCGGGCTCTGGTCTACGGTTACGATGTGGTCAAAAACCCCCTGCATGTCCGGCGGCATATCGGTTATCTCCCCGAGCGTGTTCCTCTCTATCCCGACATGGACGTGCGGGAATACCTTCGCTTTGCCGCCTCCATCAAGGGGGTTAAACCAGCCGGAAGGGACGGCCACATTGACCAGGTTATGGCTACATGCGGCATTGACGACATGGCCAACCGCCTGATCCGGGCCCTTTCCACGGGTTACCGTCAACGGGTCTGTCTGGCACAGGCCCTCCTGAACAACCCTGAAATCCTTATCTTGGACGAACCGACCATCGGTCTCGACCCGCGCCAGGTCTCAGATTTCCGTTCTCTGATCAAGAACCTGGGCCGGGAACGGACCATCATCCTCTGCACCCACATTCTGCCGGAAGTCAGTGAAACGTGCAACCGGGTGATCATTGTCCACCAAGGGCGGCTGATCGCCCTCGATACCCCGCAGAATCTCCAGGAAAAGGTTCAGATGTACGGCCAGATTTACGTCCAGTACTACGGAGATGACCCCGGGCTGGAAAAGAAAATCGCCGGGATTCCCGGGGTGGTGGGAGTGGAGGGAGCCGAAGCGACTTTCTCCGGTGCACGGGCCTGCACCATTCAAGTCCAAAAGGATGAAACCATTCTGAGGGAGTTGTCCACGCTGATCCATACGGAAGGGGGCCCCATCCTCGAGATGAAAAAACAGACCCTCACCTTGGAGGACGTATTCCTGGAACTGGTTACCAAGGAGGGAGCGGCGTAATGGGTATGTGGTATATTTTCCGGCGGGAGGTGCAGTCCTACTTCCACTCCTTCATTGCATATGTCATCATCTCTGCCTTTCTGCTCCTGGCAGGTTATTTTTTTTACACCGATCTCATCATGCAGATCATGTGGACCATGAAAAAAGTGGATTTTGAAAAGATATGGGAGCTTTTTTTCAATGATATCCGCTATATGCTGACCATCATCATGCCGCTCATCACGATGCGGCTCTTCGCCGAGGAGAAAAAACTGGGCACAATCGAATTGCTCTGGACATATCCTCTGCGCGATTGGGAGGTTTTTTCCGGCAAATACCTCTCGGCCCTGCTCATGCTTTGCATCATGTTAGGCCTTACCCTGACCTATCCGATCATCACAAACGCCCTTTTCCATATTGATCTGAAACCATTGCTGGCCGGGTACCTGGGTCTGTTCCTGATAGGCTCCGCCTTCATTATCTGCGGTGTGACCATCTCCATTTTGACGGAGAACCAGATTGTGGCCGCCCTGGGAACGTATCTGGTGCTGTTGATGTTCTGGTTTCTAACCTGGAACGAAGCGGTTGCCAATCCCGCCGCAATGAACGTCATGCTCAATTTCTCTCTATTTGACCGGCTTTACAATTTTACGCGCGGGGCCATCGACCTAAAGGACATTGTTTTCTTTGTGAACTTTCACCTGGTTTTTGTCGTCCTGGCCATGCTTGCCCTTTCCGCCAGAAAATGGAGGGGGGTCCAATGAAAAACAAGCTTATCTCCTCCCTTCTGTGGATCAGTATTTTTTTCGCCCTGTCGGGCCTCGCCCTGATCGCTTTCGGTGCCGACTGGCGCCTCTGGGGGCTGGCTGGCCTTCTGGCTGGTACCCTCGGTCTCCTGACATACGCCGTTTTAAATTATGCCGAACTCAGAAGTCTCCTTTTCGCTTACGGTACACGGCAATGGCTCGCCCTTGCTCTGTTTGTTTTCCTACTGATGGGAATTGTCTCCCTAATTCAGGCCATCGCCAACGGCCACAACATCCGGTTCGATCTGACGGCACGCAAGGACATGAGCCTGAGTGCCGCATCGGAAAAAATCATGCAGCAAATCACCACCCCCATTCGGGTCACAGCTTTCTTTCAGCGTAATCAAAAACGGGAGCTGATGAACGTCCTCGACCCCTTTGTCCTGGCAAGCAGACATTTTACCTATCACCTTTACGACCCAGACCGGAATCCGGCCTTGGCAAAACGTTACGCCGTCGGAAACTACGGGACGATCATTATCGAAATGGGAGGAAAGCACAAAGTTCTGTCTGCGGGTAACGAGGAGAGTATCATCAATGCTATCCTGTCACTGAACAGCCCGCAACAGAAGGTCGTTTATTTTCTGACGGGTCATGGAGAGCGCGCACTCAAGGAACCGGAAAATATGGATGGCAGCAGTTCAGAACTTTTGAAAACCACATTAGAAACGGAAAACTATTTGGTGAAAACCCTGTTGCTTTTATCAAAACGGCAAGTCCCGCCTGATAGCGACTTGGTCATCGTCAACGGACCAAAAGGGGATTTCACTACCGATGAGATCACGGCTCTGCAAACGTATTTAAAGTTGGGAGGGAAAATTATCCTGGCGGTCGATCCGGGGCCGGATTATGGTCTGTCAGCCCTGCTTGACCCTTATGATCTGAAACTGGGTAATGATATTCTCGTCGATCCCGTTAACTATCTCGTATCGAAAAGTCCTTTGGTTCCCCTTATCCAGGCCTATCTCAACCACCCAATCACGGATAAATTCACGATTCCAACGGTTTTCCCCATGGCCAGATCCGTGGTGACAGGAGACGCCCCGTTGACTTCAACGGGTGTCACCCCCCTCGCCCTGAGTAGTGACAGAAGTTGGACGGAAAGTGACATAGCCGAGGCGGAACAAGGACATATCCGCTACGATGCAAAGTATGATCAGAAAGGCCCCGTGCCGGTTGCGGCTATCGTGGAGGGGCTACCGGAAAGCGGGCAACAGGGCAAAAGCGGGCCGTCACCCTTTCGGGGGCGCCTCGTCGTCTTCGGCTCTTCAGAATTCATTGCGAATCAGTTCATTTCGCTGGCCGGTAACCGGGATCTGTTCATGAACACGGTTCGTTATCTGACGGAAGACCGGCCCCTGATTGTCATCAAAAAGAATCTGGCGGCAGGGGACAAGGCCCCTCTCATTCTGCAGCCGGTTCACGCCCGTATGGTGTTTATCGGCATTGTCGTGCTACAGCCGACGCTGATCATGGCTATCGGCATTGTTGTTGCGTGGAGGAGAAGGCAGAAAAGTTGAAAAAACCGATTATCGTTGCAGCTGTTTTATTTACGGCTTTACTTTTTTTCTATCTTGTATTCGAAGGCGATACACCCGACGAAAAGGCTGTTCTGCAGGGAGAGCGTTTTTTATCTCTCAAAGCATCGGATATCCGGGAGATCAAGATCGTCACACGGGAGGGTCTGGCCTTCGAATGTGCAAAAGACAGCGGCGGGGCTTGGCATATTGTCAAAGGCGAAAAAGAGACCAATGCCGAGGAAAAAATCGATGATTTTCTTGAAGCCATGACGACACTGGTGAAAATCGATCATTTTTCCGTTAATGCCAACCTGCTGGATCAGTACGGTTTGCGGGAACCGTCTGCACAGATCACATTGACGGATCTCACCCAGAAAACCCACGATATTCTGGTGGGAGACAAAACACCGGACGCATCGACCGGGGTGTATGTCATGTCTGGCAATGACAACCGTGTTGTCATCCTTGGGGCTGTGCTCAACTGGGAACTCTTCAAGCTCTCATCCCTGTTTACCGTCCGGGTCAATCACTAAGGAATAAAGATTCAGGAGGATTATTTCGATGGACCCTCTCATTTCGCGTATAGATCATATCGCCGTCGCCGTACGAGATTATGAAAAAGCGGATCTCTTTTTCCGTGAAGTCCTTGGCGCAATACCCGGAGCCTCCGCAAGGGACCCGGCCATGAAATACCTCTGGCAGATTTTTTCCTTGGGTGACCTTAGTCGCATTGAACTCCTGACGCCGACATCCCAAGGCAGTTTCCTGGATAATTTCCTTGCCCTACAGCCAGGCGGATTTCACCACATCACCCTCCAGACCCGCAGCATCGAGGAAACCAAAGCCCTACTCCAGCAGCATCGCATCCCCTATTTCGGTTACAATGAATATGCTGAGGCCTTCTGGAAGGAATTGTTCATCCACCCACGAAACGCTTTCGGGGTGTTGATTCAAATTGCCGAATTCCACCCAAACGACTGGCTAAATGAAGATCTGCGATCTTCCAAAAATGAGCCTTGGGAAATCAGGGCGACGGAAGGAGGAATTCACCTCACCTTGGCCCATCCGGGAGGCGGAAAAACCGGGATCGACCTGAATCCGGAAGAAGCCCGGAAACTTGTCGCCGACCTTCAATATGCACTGGGGAAATAACGGAGGATTTCATCTTCTCCGCATGCAAACCGGGATTTTTTACTCCGGGCGTATGCTGTTGGCCGGTTGCGATACAGGTGGTCGGGTTTTGTGGGACAGGACACAGGGATTTATAAGTGGAAACCCGCTTTGTTTAGCGTTCATGCCACAGGCCCCATCCCTTCACCTGCCTGAAGAATCGGTCTTTTCCGTCGCCTTTCCAACGCCGGAGACGCCGCAAACGATGTCGGCCAACTTGCCGCTGATACTGTCCACTAAAACCGGACGAAAGTTTTTCTCGTATTCCGGATAAGACTCGACAAGTCGCCCTCCGTTATCGAAACGCCTGATTTTTGCAATCCGAAACCGGGAAGTGGAACACCTGAACTCCCACCATTGCAAGGTATAGCCAGGTCTCTCCGATCTGATCGGGACATAATCCGGTCCGTTTGCATCCTCTTCTGATTCGACCCGTACCCGAATCAGACGGAAACCTTTTTGTTGATTTTTCAAATATTCCCGATCGTAGAAGTATTGCCGTCGATCACGCGAATACCAAAAGGGAACCCATCGTTCTCCCCGGGCAACATCCCTTTGCGTGATTTTCGCGTAATCACAGGCGGCGGTATGATGCTGGCGGCAAGCGGTTTGAAAATCCTGCTGGGCATCCTGTTTTTTACCCGCTGTAAAGTATATCTTGCCCCGACTGAATAGAACATTGGGGTCATCTCCCCGCAGGGATAAAGCACGCGAGAAATCATCAATCGCCTCCTTCCACTTTTCTTCATCGGCAAACAACATAGCGCGCTGGACATACAGGCTGGAAGCAGCCGGTCTTTTCGCAATCAGGCTGGTGAAATCCCCGAGAAGAACGTCAGCGCTGTCCTGTCTTACCCCTTTCAGCGCGGTAATAAGAAATGGCATCCGATCGTTCGGTGCAAGAAACAACGCCCGCATGTAGCTGTCGGCGGCATTTTCGTGATCTCCCATCCTTTCCTGGATCAAGCCTTTCTCATAAAGAAAATAATAGTTGCTCGGTTCAATCAGGATAGCCTGGTCCATGTCGTTTATCGCCTGATTAAATTGTCCAAGTTTCATCCGGACTCCGGCTCTTTCCTGATAAAAGGCCCCGTTGGCGGGGTTGAGGCGGAGGGCTTCGTCAAAATCGGCCAAGGCTGCTTCCAAATTTCTGTGAGGACATGCTTCCAGTGTCAGCAGAACGCCTCGCATGTAAAAAAAAATGGCATATTGTGAATTCAGAGCGATGGCCCTGTTGAAATCGTCCAGTGCGAGGCCGCATGGAACGGCACTGTCGGCTGATGGGGGTTCTGCCGACCGTTCTACCGGTTCGGATTGTGAATCCCTCGGTCCAGCAGGAGAATGAATCATCGCATCGGCTTCTGTTGAAAAATAAGACAAGGCGACCCGATGACAGTGGAGTGAGCCCCGTTTAAAATACAAAATCGGATCCGTGGGATTGCGATCGATAGCTTCGGTGTACTTTTCGATCCTTTCGTCAACCCTGTCCGCAACCGTCGATCTCTCGGCCTCATCGACGGTTGCCCGGAGGGAATCCGCATCGTCTGACACAGCGGTTAGCCCCTGAAATATTTGACCGTCTATGGGCATCTCCTTAAAACCGTTCATGAATTCATGTGCCGCTCCATCCCCGGCCACCAAAAAGAAGAGACCGAAAAAAAAGAAGAGAAGGGAAAGCCTCTTTCGCCAAAACGTAAGAAAAGAAGGCAACATACCCATATCGTTCCTCGCATCCAATAATTGTTTTTCACCACGCCTTGAAATGATCCAGCGCTTCACGGTATGCGTAATATCATTCTTCGTTTTTTTGTCAACGCGAGAGGAACAATTTGAGGTGCGAAAAAATTGATTTTATGATTCAATATGATCAGATGAAGGGGTTTCGGCCGGTACAATACGAAGCCGATTCACGTTCACTCTTTTACCCTCTGTTTTCAAGGACATCATCATGATAGTGAAAATACGTTTTTATTTCGACTATATCTGACCGTTCTGTTATGTCGGCAAGGCGGTTGTCGATATCATTGGACAGGAGATTCCCCTTGGAATCGAATGGTGGCCTTTTGAAGTACACCCGGAAACGCCACCGGATGGAAGGTTGCTTACAGATATGTTTCCGGGAACAATCTTCGAGAAGTTTTACCGTAAACTGGCCCGTCAATCCGGTGTTCCCGACCTGCCCTTCGGACGCGCCGAAAGATTGGATAATTCGGGAATGGCCCTCGCCTCCTTTTTGTTTGCGAGAGAAACCGCACCCGCCACGGTTGTGGACCGCTTTCATGACGCTCTGTTTAGGGCCCATTTTGTAGAAGAACAAAACATAAGCCAGGTCAAGACGGTCTTGGCCATTGCGACTGCCTGCGGATTGGATGCCCCCGGATTGGAAACGTCGCTGCAAACACGCAAATATTTCCGTGAACTTGATGATTGCGGGAATGAGGCCCGCCAAAAAGGGATCAACAGCGTGCCCACCTTCATTGTTAATGGACGACATCGACTGGTAGGAACACAGCCCCTGGAAGGCTTCCGAGAATTTCTACAGAAAATCAACGGATGAAGTGCGACAGCGACAGCAGGGCAAGCTTTCGCAAAGACTTTTCATAAATACATGACTTATCCGATTCTGAAGGGTGAAACAATGGAATTCAATCTGAAGATTGCCGGTGAAGCGGGGCATGGTCTCTTGACCATTGAACTGGGAATTACGGAGATATTGGCCCGCACAGGATATCACTTTTTCGCGACCAAAAATTACATGTCCCGTATCCGGGGGGGACATAATTTCCACATGATCCGGATAGCCGACGAGGCTGTACACGCTCTCAGGGGTGACCTCTGGGATATGCTCCTGGCCTTTGACGAGGAATCCGAGCGACGACACCGTGACACGTTAAACCCCGACGGTATCCTGGTTGGACGACAGGATATGCAGGAGTTGAAGCAGACGCTCCAGGGCAAAGTCTCTGAACCGATGGCCGTCAACACCGCCCTCATTGGAATGGTTCTGGCCGCCATAGGTTTCGAGCCGGAGTTTCTCGGACAGGCCGGCCTCCAGAAGAATCGCCAGGCCATGATTGAAGAGGGTTTCCGTCTGGCCGAAAAGAAAGGGTTTCTCAAGAAATACCCCATAGAACACGTTTCCAAAAGATTCCTCCATTTCGACGGAAACCAGGCATTGGCCCTAGGCGCCATCCTAGGGGGATGCCAGTTCATGGCGGCTTATCCCATGACTCCCGCTACCTCCATTATGAACTACTTCGCCAACGCCGCCCAGGATCTTCCAATCCATTTCGAACAGGCGGAGGATGAAATTGCCGCCGTCAACATGGCCTTGGGCGCCTCTTATGCGGGCCTGCGGGCCATGACAGCATCTTCCGGAGGAGGATTCGATCTCATGACTGAGGGGCTTTCCCTAGCGGGCATGACCGAAACACCCTTGGTTATCATGGTTTCCCAACGACCTGGCCCTTCCACGGGGTTGCCTACACGAACCGAACAGGGGGATCTCAACATGTTGATCCATGCGGGGCATGGCGAATTTCCACGCATGATCTTTGCCCCCGGAACGATAACGGAGGCAATTGAGATCGCCCGAAACGCCTTCGAACTGGCCGATGAACTCCAGTGCCCGATTTTGATTCTGACAGACCAGTATCTGGCGGACTCGGTTCAGCAACTGGAATGGCAGGTACCTGTGTCAGTTAGCCAGCGCGTCTGTCAGCCCCGTGAAGAATCGTACCGACGTTACGCCATGACCCGTAATGGGATTTCGCCCCTCACATATCCCGGTATCGGCGGGGCCCTGATCCGCGTCGATTCCGACGAACACGACGAGGACGGCCGCATCACGGAAGATCTCGACCTGCGGAACCGAATGGTGGAAAAGCGTATGGGAAGATGGAAAATCATGTCCCCTCTCTCGAAAAAACCCACATTTCAAGGGGATCCAGGTGCCGAATGGGTGGTTCTGTCCTGGGGTTCTAATCGGCAGATCGTTGAGGAGGCCATACGGGAAATTAACAAGGAAAGGCCCTTCGTGGCGGCGTTGCACTTTTCCCAGGTCTTCCCTCTTTTCCCGGAAATGGTATCAGAATGGGGGTTGGCAGGGAAAAAGCTCGTCTGTCTGGAGAATAACGCCGACGGCCAGTTCGCTGGTCTATTGAGGCGGGATCTCGGTCTCAATATAGCCTGTACACTTCTCAAATATAACGGAGAATGTTTCACCGTACAGGAAGTATGTGACAGAATTCTCGATATCACGGAGGAAAAATCATGAGCGCTCAGCCTTACGATATCGCCTGGTGTCCCGGTTGCGGCAATTTCGGAATTCGAATCGCCCTCGAAGAAGCCCTGCACGAACTGGCCATACCGGCGCAACAAATCGTTCTCACCTCGGGAATCGGCCAGGGAGCGAAGATGCCTCAATATCTGGAAACCAATTATTTCAATGGGATACACGGCAGATCCGTACCCCTCGCCGTGGGCATCAAACTGGCACGGGCGGATCTGACGGTGATCGCCGTGTGCGGTGATGGCTGCATATA
>JAAYKM010000048.1 GCA_012522415.1 Deltaproteobacteria bacterium
TAGCCGGAACCGTCATCAATACGTTTCCGGCAGCATCCACATCCCAAGACAGCTCCCGCTCATCGGCAAATTGTCTCAGGAAATCGATCATTCCCTGCTCGTTCCCCGAGCCTCTGGGGATCTTGCTGACGACCTCAAACCAATGAAAAAATTCCGTAGGCTTAAGGTCTGATAATATCTCATTCTTCATTCTATACCTCCGTGGTCACGATGGTTTGACAGACGGTACATTCTTCCGCCTCAGCCCTCGGCTGTGCCAGGGGCAAAAAAACTGGTTTTCGATCCCGAAAGATGCAATAATAACGAAATCCGCACTCCCTGAGGATCTCCGATGCCTCGACGAAGGCTCCGCCGATCCAATCGGGCTGATGGGCATCCGAACCGAACGTGATGATCTCCCCGCCCAACTCCCGATAGCGCTTGAGGACCGATGTATCCGGACTGGGTTGTCCCATGCCGCGATACAAGGTCTTGGTGTTGCACTCGATGCCTTTGCCTTTCCGAATCACAGTCAGCAGGATCTCGTCCAAAAGATCGGCGTAGGTCCGGTACGAAAAGTACCGGTTTTTCGAAGGCAGATCTCTCAGGACAAAATCCAGATGCCCCACGACGTCGTAGGCGTCCGTGGCGGCAAGGTTGTCCAGCTCGGTTTGAAAATAGGCGCGGCAGGCGTCTTCTTCGGTGCAGTCTCTGTACAGGGCAGGATCTTCCGTGTCCCGGCCATTGAAGAAGTGGGTGGATCCGATCACAAAGTCAAAAGGATAGGCTGCCACGTATCGGTCCAACCTTTTGCCCAGGGGGACCTGCAGTCCCAGCTCGATTCCGATCAGAACTTCGATCCGGCCCTCGTATTTCTCCCTGACCTCCCGAAGAACACTGAGATATCCTTCCGTGTCTCCGGTCTCTGACAGCAGATAAATGCTGTGCCAGGGCGGATAATCATAGTCCTGGTGATCTGAAATGGCGATGTGTTTCATCCCCAGGCTCAAGGCTTTCCTGACTTCAGTCTCCACCGGAGCGGTCGAGTCGCTGGAGAAACAGGTGTGGACATGCATGTCTGTGATCACGATGGTGTTTCTTCCTTTTCTGGTTCTAGGGAATTGCCGGACTTGGGAATCACGATGGACACTTTCGTCCCGATATCCTGGCGGCTCAGCACCTCCATATGCCCTCCGTGGCGCTCTGCGATCCAACGGGCGATGGACAGCCCCAAACCGGTTCCGCCGGTGCTCTTGGCCCGGGATTCGTCTGCTCGATAAAACCGATCGAACACCTTTGCCACTGCTTCCGGCGGAATCCCGATCCCTTCGTCCCGCACGGTCAGCGAAACCTCCTCTTTCCTTTCCGAGATCGACAGCGTGATCCGCCCGCCGGCATGGCTGTATTTGATGGCGTTGTCGATCAGGATCCGCAGCGCCTGCTTGATCAGGCCTTTGTCGGCGCGGATCGACGCGCGTTGCACATCGGAGGCAAATTCGTGGCCGGTGTCGATCATCTGGGTCTCCCGGAGCACTTCTTCCGCAAGCAGCGACAAGTCGAAGGTTTCGGGCTGCAGATGCATCGTGTTGCTGTCTCCCCGGGCAAGAAACAACAGTTGTTCCACGAGTCCTTTCATGTTTGCCGCTTCTTCCTTGATTGCCCGGATGCTTTCCTCCAGCGTCTTCTCGTCCTTCTTTCCCCAGCGATCCAGCAGATTGGCATATCCTTCGATCACAGCGATGGGTGTGCGCAGTTCGTGGGAAGCATCGGATACGAAACGGATCTGAGACCGATAGGAATCGTTGATGCGATCCAGCATTCCGTTGATCGCCGATGCCAGCCCCCGCAGTTCGCTTTCTGTTTCGTCTACGGAAATGCGGGTGTCGAGCTTTGCTGCATTGATGGAATCCAGTTTGTCCGCCAGATCTTCCATTTTTTTCACATCGAGATCCGATCCCGGCATATTGAGCGTCCGGGCCGTCTCTGCCAGGGCGACGATGGGCTGAAGGTTCTTGCGGATCAGATGTGCGCCTGAGAAAATCGACCCGAGCAACAAAAACGCCTGCAGGAGAAACAGGGCGCACAGCACCTGTTTCAACGCTGCGATCCAAGGCCCCACATCGGTTTCGATCCGGTACGTTCGATTGTCCGAAATAAATTCGTATTCAAAAACGAGATGCTCGGCACGTTGGGGAAAGGGTAGCGTCTCCTCCGCATCGAATCGATAGTTTCTCGCCCCGCTCCGGGTTTCTTCGGGAACAAAGGGATGGAATCCTTCGGGCAGAACGAATCCCTCGGGCTTTCTCAGCAATTCTTCGATGCGATATCCGTCGATCTCCGCCCATCGGTCACTCCGCCGGGCGGGTAGGCCGTATTCGTTGATGGTCCGTACGGTTTTCGCCAGGGTTCTTTCGGCGTCGAGCAGCAGCACGGTGCCGAAGGCGAGGCACAAAAAAAGATCCAGTACGATAAAAATGCCCACCATGCGGAAAAACAAATGGGTGTTCAATTTATATACGAGAGAAGATTTCGTTTTCTTTCCTCTCGGCTCCTGCTTTTTGCTCTGACGGTGCTTATTCATCTTTGATCACATAGCCCACGCCCCTGACAGTATGGATCAGCTTGATATCGAATACATCATCGATTTTTGCCCGCAGAAAACGAATATAGACATCCACGGTATTGGTGCCGCCGTCAAACTCGTACGCCCATACGTTGTCCAGCAGCATCTCCCGGGATAAGACCAGCCCCTTGTTTTTGAGCAGGTAGCGGAGCAGATCGAATTCGCGCTTCGTCAGTTCCACCGGAACGTCCCCCACGCAAACCGTATGCCTGCGCGCATCCAGCGTCAGGCCGGAAGCCGTCAACACATCGGCCGCTTCCTTTTGCACAGTCTGTTTTCTGAGGCACATGCGGATCCTCGCCAGCAATTCTTCGATTGCGAACGGTTTCGTCAGATAATCATCGGCGCCTCCGTCCAGACCGGAGACCTTGTCTTCCACGCTGTCCCGGGCCGTCAACAGGATGACAGGAATGAAGGACGTGCGTCGAATACGGCGCAAGACCTCCATTCCGCTGATCCGGGGCAGCATGATATCCAGCAGGATCAAATCGAACCCGCCGGATTGGGCAAGCTCCAATCCGGCTCTGCCGTCGAACGCTTTCGTCACTTCGTAGCCCTCGTAGGCAAGTTCCAATTCCACGAAGCGCGCCAGCTTCTCTTCATCTTCGATCAACAGTATTTTTGAACCCATACCCCATCCGTTTCACGTTATTCTTTTGCGCTGTCCTGATTTTCCATCACAGACCGCTTGATATTTTCTGCGGTTTTCGCCGCTGCGTCCATGGCATTGTTGACGGAGTCTTTCCCGAAATCGGGACCCGTAAAGACGTACCGGTATCCGCAGAAGAGCCCGATCACCAGCAGGGGCACCGTGACCCAGAAGAAGAGCAGCGTCAGGATCACCAAGATCGTGATGGAGATCGTCGTCTTGACTTCGCCGTCTTTCATCACCTGGATGCCGTTGATGTTCCCTCTGTGAATGAGCTGTCCGCAGAATGCGACAAACCGTCTGAACGGACCGTCCTCTCCTGCTCTGCGCGAATGTCCGTGGCCTGTGCGCTCCTTCGTCGATGCCGGTTCTCCGGTCTCGTCGTTCTTTTGGCTGCTGTAATAACCGCCGCCCGGAGGGGGCGCCACGCTTCCTTTTTTCTCCAGCCGGATCAACGCTTCCAGAATGTCTCCGTTCGCTTCCTCCAGCGCAGCTCTGGCTTCGTCGTAGCTGACGTTTGCTCTGTCACGAAGCTTTTCTACCTGTTCCAATGTAATCATTTTCAATACCTCCTTGATTGACTGTGTGATGGATGATGGTGACAGCATACCAATCAAGGATGAAAGCACCCTTTGGATAAGATTAAACTAGGATTAAAATATCAAATCGGCTCTCCCCGCACACCTTCCTGCAGGAAGGCTTTGTGCCTATGATTCTATCATAAACATAAAAATACCCAACAGGATTCCGCCCAAAAATGCCCAATAAGAGTGCTTGCCTTCGTATTCTCTGGCTTCCGGCAACAAATGGGATGCCGAAAGATAGATCAGGACTCCCA
>JAAYKM010000049.1 GCA_012522415.1 Deltaproteobacteria bacterium
AACTGATCCGTTGCAAAGTATCGGTCAGGGTTTTCACGAATCTTCCGATAAGCCACTTCAATCGCCCCGTCCGTTCCCAGATTGGCGGGTGTGTATTCCAGTTCGGCACCAAGGGCTTTCAGGATTTTTTTCCTCTCTTCGCTCGCCGATTCCGGCATAATGACGCAGAGACGATAGCTTTTGGCTGCCGCAACGATGGCCAAACCGATACCGGTGTTTCCACTGGTCGCCTCCAGAATGATCTTGTCCTTGGTTAACTCTCCACGTTTTTCCGCCTCCTCGACCATGTACAGAGCGATCCTGTCCTTGATGGACCCCCCGGGATTCAAACTCTCGAGTTTCGCAAACACCCTGACCTTTTTGTTGGGATTCAGGCGTCGAATTTCAACGAGAGGCGTATTGCCGATAGCATCGGCGATATTTGAGTAACTATTGTACATCGTCAGTCAAAACAGAAAAAATCATGTTATTTTAACATTTTCCATTGCTAAATATCCTGTGGGTATCGGTTCATTGGAATAATATCAACTATTCAGTTTCACAACAGGAATTTTTAAAAAACCGACCCCTTGTTCCTCTAGGTACTCTTCCTCGCTTTGCGTCACCGTCCCGCAAATATTTTTCTCCTTTTCGAGCCCCCTGGATATTTTAACAGCCATCTCCGCAAAACGATCCCCGACATCCTCAAGGTGGTGTTCAATGTCATTCTTGAAAAGATCACGAGCCTTATGCAGCGATAGTTCCTCGGGTCTTTTCTGGGAAGGTCTGAAAGAAGAACCCTCCTTCCCAATATGGGTGATGGGAAAAGGGGCTATTTCATTGTTGACACGACCACAGACAGGACAGGAAATTACTTTTCTTTCCTGTTGATCGGCAAAGACAGCGCCGTCCTTGAACCAGACTTCGAACGTATGGCCCTTCGCACATCTCCGATTGTAAACGATCATGCCTCAACTCCTTTTCAAGTTGTGCCATCGGAAAAGCTGCCTTTGACATAAGCCATTTGTTCTGTCAACAGGGATCTTGGCAAGAGGACACGCGTCTAGAAAAAATCGTGGACATTTGATGACGAATTATGTATAAACACGCCGTCGGGATGTGGCCCAGTTTGGTAGGGCACTGCGTTCGGGACGCAGGGGTCGCGCGTTCAAATCGCGCCATCCCGACCAATCTTGGTAGAAACCTCGGTTATTAACCAACCACGGAAGCCATCTGGAAAATCGGCAGATACATCGCGATAATCATGCCGCCGACCACACCACCCAAAAAAACCATCATGAACGGCTCAAGTAGCGCAGTCATCGCCTCCACGGCGACATCCACTTCATCGTCATAGAAATCAGCGATTTTCGTGAGCATGGCATCAAGGGCACCGGTTGATTCTCCAACAGCGATCATTTGAACCACCATGGATGGGAAAACACCGCTTTCCTGAAGGGGTTCCGCAATACTTTTTCCCTCGCTGATACTCTGTCGGGTGTTGATTAGGGCCCTCTCAATGATCACGTTCCCCGCTGTCTTGCTCACTATGGTCAATCCTTCAAGAATAGGCACCCCTGAGGACATCATGGTTGCCAGGGTTCGCGTAAATTTCGCTACTGCAACCTTGCGCAGCAGCGGTCCAAAAACAGGACTTTTGAGAAGAAAATTATCAACAAGATAACGGCCTTTTCTGGTCTTGTAAAATTGTTTAAAGACAAAAATTAGGATTACGACAGCGATTACCATATAGAGAAAGTTACTCTGCATGAATTCACTGGCGTTGATTAAAATCTGGGTAGGTCGCGGCAATTCACCCCCCACATCAGTAAACATTTTCTGAAATACGGGAATGACTTTGAGCAGGAGCAGGCTGACCACACCGACGGAAATGAGAAGCACCGTTGCCGGGTAGGTCATGGCGCCCTTGACTTTTCTCTTTAATTTTAACGCCTTTTCCATGTAATTGGACAGACGGAGCAAAATCACATCCAGAATACCACCGCTCTCACCGGCGGCGACAAGGCTGATGAAAAGTTCGTCAAAGACCCGCGGATGCTTTTTCAAGGCATCGTAGAGGGTCGAGCCACCCTCGATATCCTCCCTGATGGTAAGAATGATTTTCGCATAGACCTTGTTTTTTTCCTGTTCTGCCAGAAGGTTCAAACATTGGATCAGGGGCAAACCCGCATTGATCATGGTCGAAAAAATTCGTGCAAAAACGACTACGTCCTTTTCTTTAACCTTTTTCTGCAGGAAGGGAAGATACTCCAACAGATCTTTCGGCTTCTTTTTGACACTGATATTCCGATACCCCAGACGTCGAAGCTGCCCTCTCAGTGCGGCTTCATCGGTGGCCTCCAACTCTCCTTTTTTCCGCTCATTTTTTCTGTTCGTTGCCTCCCACAAAAATTCGGGCATAATGTTTCCTCCCCTGGTAAAAAACATCTTTTTTTGTTCAGAAATATCAGAGCGGGTACGATATTGCCCTAACCTCGTTAATTTATCAAGACTAAACCTCTGTTAATCGTGAAACTTTCACTGAAATGATCGGAACACATCTCCTCCACCCTGGAGCAAGGTAAATATTTATTGATCGGTAAAACGCTCAGCCGACTGCTTTTCGTTCCACAACCTGACGACATTGTGAATAATGATCCCTGCGGCAACAGAGACGTTTAAGGAATCGATTTTCCCCTTCATCGGAATAGACACCAGATAATCACATTTTTTTCGCACGAGCGAATGCATGCCCTTCCCCTCGCTTCCCATTACCAGGGCCACTTTTTTTACCCGGTCGAAGATCCCGGGATCCGAATTTCCCCTTGCATCCGCACCATAGACCCAGAAACCCTCTTCTTTCAGGTAGTCGATCGTCCTGGCCAGATTGACCACCATAGCGACGGGAGTATGGAGCATGGCACCGGCAGAAGCCTTTAGAACCGATGCCGTCAATGACGCCGATCGATTCTCGGGAATGATGAAACCATTGACACCCAAACAATGCCCAGTTCGGATCAGGGCTCCCAGATTTTGCGTATCCGTGATCCCGTCAAGGAGCACAACCAGATCACCAAGGGCGCCCTTCGGCTGGTGGGCCAATACTTCCTGGACGGTTGCATAACGGAAATGACGGCGCATACCCGCAACACCCTGATGAAACCTGTTGCCCACCAGCCGATCCAATTCCTGACGTTTCCGGTAGAGCACGGGGATCCCCTTCGCCGAGGCCAACTGCCGGATTTTCCGAATATTGTCCCCTTCCCGACCCCCAGCGATGAACAGGGTTTGAATATCTGGCGTCTCGCCCTTTAATGCTTCCATCAAAGGATTAATACCGTATATGAGTTCCATGTCCTATAGTTGGGGAAATCCTTTTTTGACATACGTCTCGTAGAAGGATGAGGTCAGAGAGGTTCTTGATAAATTCCAGTGAAACACCAACAATTTATACTACGGCGAAAACCCGATTGTCCAGAAGATTGACGAATTTGTTGCGTATTATAGAGATTTACTGTGACAGGCTAAACCCCTCACCATTTCAGCAACAATGGCATCGGCCTCCGATGCGGGGTCTGGGGCGTGACGAATGGGCCTTCCGACGACCAGATAATCAGCCCCCAGAGACATGGCCTCCGAAGGAGACAGGGTGCGTTTCTGATCATCCGCAGGGGCTTCCAACCCCCGGATACCAGGGGTGACAATAAGAAAATCCCGCCCGCAGGCTGCCCGAACATTCTCGATATCCTGGGGCGAAGCGACAACACCATGAACACCCGTGTCCTGAGCCATTCGCGCTAGCGCCAGAACAGCTTCCTGCGTTGTCCCGCGAAAGCCGATCTCTTTCAGATCCTGATCATTGAGGCTGGTAAGGATGGTGACCGCCAAGACGGCCGGCATGGGCAAGCCTTTCTTCTGTGAGAAGACATTCGCGGCCAGAACAGCTTCTTCCATCATCTTCCGCCCACCTGAGGCGTGGATATTGAACATGAATGCCCCAAGGCTGGTCGCCGCTTCCGCCGCACGCGCCACCGTGTTGGGGATGTCATGAAATTTCAGATCCAAAAAAACGTCACCACCACGCTGTCGAACCTGAGAAACGATCTCGGGCCCGAAATGGGTGAAAGCCTCTTTCCCGATCTTGAATAAACCAACATGGCCGGCCAAGCGGTCTACCCAAGACAAGGATTCCTCCAGTTCCTCGCCCACGTCGAGGGCAAATATCAATTTCCGCCGCAGATCAGAGTTCGGGTTCGGCATAATCTTCATCACCGATAAATTCCATATCATCGGCTATAGGTTTGAAATCTTCTTTAGCGCCTTTTAGATACTCAGGATGCGCGTAGGTCACCTTCCCCGCGGCGATCTCGCGAAGCGCGGCCACAATTTCCCTGTTGTTACGGATATCCGTCAGGGGTGCGGATCCTTTTAAAAGCTGCCTTGTCCTTTGTGCCGTCAACATTACGAGGCCGAAACGGGTCTGCGCCATTTCCAGGGCATCCTCGATTGTAATCCTTGCCATAACTGATTTTACCTCCGATTTAATAAAAGTTTTTCAATCTCTCTCTTTTTTCTTTCGCTACGATTTTTCTCGGCTAAATAGATAGCCCGCAGGAGATCAATTGCCACGGACAACTCATCATTAAATATGACATAATCATACCACTTTACTTCAGCCATTTCCTTAATGGCATTGGCAAATCGAACATCCAGCGCGTCCTCATCGTCATGTCCCCGGTTTTTCAAGCGGTTTTTTAGTTCCTCAAGAGAAGGGGGAAGAATAAAGACAAACACCGCACCGGCATAATGATTCTTCAGGGCCTTGGCGCCACGGGTATCGACATCCAGAATAACATCCTGGTTCTCTTTCACCAAAGCCTCCAGCGAGGCGACAGATGTCCCGTACAAATTACCGTAATTCTCCGCCCATTCCACGAACTCGGCCCGCGCAATCATCGCTTCGAATTCATCCCGGGATACAAAATGATAATCCTTCCCATCCACCTCTCCCGGCCGAGGAAGACGGGATGTATGGGAAACGGCAAACCGGATACCCGGGAACCTCTTCATCAATTCCCGGCAAAGGGAGGTCTTGCCCGTCCCCGACGGTGCGGATACGACAAGGAAAAGGCCGGAGTCACTTATGGTATGGACACTACTCAATATTCTGCACCTGCTCTCTCAGTTTGCCCAGCTCACTTTTGATTTCAATAACATGCCTTGATATCTCCAAATCCCCCGTTTTGGAGCCAATGGTGTTGATCTCGCGGTTCATCTCCTGAATGAGGAAATCAATTTTTCTTCCTACAGCATCCCCGGTCCGTAACATTTCGTGGAATTGACTGATGTGGCTGCTTAAACGGACAATTTCTTCTGTTACATCGCTTTTATCCGCCATGATGGCCACTTCCTGGCTCAACCGGGCGGCGTCGACATCAACACCACTCGTTAATTCGCGGATTCGCTCGATGAGGCGTCTCTGATATTCCTGAACACAACGTGGCGCCCGATCTGAAATCCGCCCCAGCCATTCCTCCACTTTAATGACTCGCTCCTCCAAATCAATCAGAAGCATTTCCCCTTCTTTTACTCGCATTTCCGTCAGCAATACAATCGCCTCGTCCAGAACTGTAGCAATATGCCCCGCAAGCAACTCTACATTTACCCCCTCTTCCCTGGGAACGAACACATCCTTGAATCCGGTCAAATTCTCCAGGGTCACATCACCTTTCAATTGGAACTCGCTCTTAAGCCTCTGAAGAAGAATAAAATAGTTTTTGAGGAGGGGCAGGTTCAAATCCAGGCTGCCTTCTTCCATGCTCCCATTTGCGTCGATCCGGACGGTTGCTTCAATTCTTCCTCTGGAAAATCGCTCAGCAATTCTCCTTTTAATCTCCGTTTCCAAAACGGACAGACTGCCGGGTAGCCGTAAAGAAATTTCCAGATAGCGGTGATTCAGAGAACGGATTTCAACCGTATATTTTTTCCCTTCCAACAAGGCTTCGGCTTTCCCATAGCCGGTCATACTTTTTATCATACCCATGGCTCCAGATTTGCGTGGTCATCATCCACCGTTCAGAGACACTCCCCATGTCATGGCATATCTAAAACGCTTCCTGTAGATTTTTCCCCTCACCTTGCCTCATCTGTGTGATGTATCGACGCCTGATTTCGTTGAAGAAATGGATCATACTCGGGGCTGCGTAATCAGGATAAGTCCATGGCAGCGAACGAAATGTCTTGTCCTGAAACAGCAGGGTCAAATCGGCATATATGCCTTTTCGGAGATAAGGCCGATGGGTGTACCCCTTCCCCGTCGCAAGAACCAAATGGGCCAACGATATGTATCCGGGATCAAGGTTCACCTTCCGGCGACCTTCCTCCATCTGCTTTTCTTCCAGGACATTGGTCACAATCTTGATATCCGGCAGAGATTCCGGACGGATAAACCGCTGAAAAGCGATAAAACGTCTGATCAAAGTCGTTCCCATCTCCGGCGAATAATAGTCTGTATAGTGGAACGCCAGGGGAGGACCGACCACATCCGGCACGCCGTAAAAATTACACAACCGCTGCAAAACACCGTTCAACTGCCCGGAGTCTACAGCAAGGATACTTACAATGAGTTTGACCGCATCGGCCGGCTTAGGAATGCTCACAAAGCCCTCCGGAGTTCAGTCAGAGAAACCGTCGAGGTACCGACCTTCCCTACAACGATGCCGGCGGCATAATTTGCAATCTCCGCCGCTTCCCGGAACGTCGCCCCTGCCGCAAGGCATAGCGAGAAGATCCCGATGGCCGTGTCACCGGCACCTGTAACATCATAAATGGCCCGGGCCTGGGCGGGGATATGGGTCACGACACCCTCCGATTCATATAGGCTCATCCCCTCCTCGCCGCGCGTGATCAACAATGCCTTGAGTCCCAGTTCATCAATGAGGCGAATCACCCTTTCCCGGATCAATTCTTCTTTTCCCTCTTCATTACCATTGATGTCCTCGATCCCCAAAGCACGTTCCACCTCGCGATGATTCGGCGTAATAATGTCAAAACCACGATAAAAGGACAGGTCGCCCCGTTTCGGATCAACACAAACCCATACATTTTTCCGGGAGACCATCTCCCTGATACCGTCAAGGAGTTCCGTCGTGACCACGCCTTTATTATAATCGGAAATGACGATCGTATGAAGATGAGCGATCAATCCAGAAATATAGTTGAGAATTTTATCGATGTCCCTTTGTGAGACATTGTTTCTGGACTCCCGATCGAAGCGCACCACCTGCTGGTTATGGGCGACGATCCTGGTCTTCAGTGTCGTGTGCCGTTCCGGATCAATGATTATTCCGGATACGGGTATGTTCTTTTCGTTAAATTCCCGTAGCAAGGCCTGACCGGTTACATCGGCACCAATCACGCCAGAGAGAAACACCTGACCGCCCATCGTATGAACATTGTTCATCACGTTGGCACACCCCCCCCAAAGCATCTCGTCTCTGGCGACATCAACGACCGGCACAGGTGCCTCCGGCGATATTCGCCGAACGCTGCCCCAGATGAAATGATCGATCATGACATCGCCGACCACCAGCACCTTCGCCTCAGGAAAGCGGCCAATGAGTTCCAAGGCCCTGTTCCTATCCATCAACAGCCACCCATTCCCTTTTCGAATCAGGTATTAAAAAGGCGCCAATGCTATTATTGGAAACCATTTTTGTCAATCTTTTATAGGATACCGAACCGGTTGCACGGGGTCCGGACTTTCATAGGACTAGGATCTTGGTCTGTATGGGGTGCTTTCCGGGTTGACTAAATCATCACAATCCTATAGGAAAAAATGGATTGAGGGGGGGAGTGGTCACGTCAACAAAAGGGGTCTTGCAAAAGTCGGAAAAGGTTCGTCATTGAAAATTCTCACGAGATCATTTCACCCTGTCCGGACAAAATAGTTTTGCAAATCTGAACTGTTTACGACTTCGTCAATAATAACAATGATACAAGGGAAATGATGGTCCGCTCCTTGGGAATTTTGACAATCGGGATCGCAGTAACGGCTATCTATTCCCTGTATGCCGTTTTGGTTGCCTTCTTTTCGCCAAAAGAGGAAAAAATCCACCAGATCGCACGGAATTGGGCCCGGCTTCTTCTCAAAATCTCCGGAGCTCATGTGCATGTCTTCGGCCGGGAAAACGTACTCACGAGCAGACCGCAAATTTTCATGGCCAACCATCAAAGCGGTTTTGATATTTTTGCCCTCCTGGCACACATCCCCGGGGAATTCAGGTGGATAGCCAAAGGGGAACTTTTCCGAATCCCCGTCTTCGGCCGTGCGATGAGGGCGGCGGGCTACATTCCCATTGACCGGGAAAACCATGACAGGGCCATGAACAGCCTCGCAGAAGCCGTAGTGAAAATTCACGAAAATCGATCCGTCATGTCTTTTCCGGAGGGCACAAGGAGTTCCGACGGGACTATCGGTCCCTTTAAGTCCGGAATGTTCCTGCTGGCAATCCGGGCAAATGTGCCTATTGTGCCCGTAACCATTATTGGCGCCAACCAAATATGGCCGAAGGGTTCCCTGAAAATCACGCCCGGCGAGATGACCATAGTCATCAGCGAGCCTGTTGACGTCAGTCATTGCACTGCGGAAAAACACGGTGAATTGATCGGGCAAGTGAGGGGCATCATCGTTGAGCATTACGAAGGAAGGGTTAAAACAGAAGGAATATCCTAAAAGGGGATCCCTCCGATCATGGTGGACCCGAGCGAAAAGTCATGGTTAACCATTATATTACAGGGATAGGCGCCTTCAAGGAGAAAGGGTGTCAGACAGCCATGCTCAAGGCCATCTGCGTCGATAGATAACCGATTTTCTTGGGCACGGCCTGAAGCGGCCCTGGCAATCTTTCGTTTTATGCGGCGAAAAAGCATGTTGGGATGATGCAGGCATTGGTTTCCAAAAATCAGATAACGATAGGGGGGTAAAGCTTTTGTATGGACGTCAGATTCATTAATCCATTCCTGTACGGGGCAACAGAGGTTCTGAAAACCATGGCCTTTACGGATGCCGTTTCCGGGAAAGCCTTCTTAAAAAAAGGAGATGTCGCTCATGGTGATGTCTCCGGTATCATCGGCATAACCGGAGATGCGATCGGCTCCCTGGCGGTAAGCTTTCACACAGACTGCATCTGTGGCATTGTCACCAAGATGCTGGGTGAAGACTATACAGAACCCTCGCAGGAAGTCCTTGACGCGGTGGGAGAATTGACCAACATGATCTCCGGGGTGGCCCGCACCCACATGGAAAGAAACGGCCTGAATGTTTATGCGGCCATCCCCTCGGTTGTCGTCGGGGCAGGTCATACGATCAATCATATATTGAAAGCGCCCAGCATCGTCATTCCCTTCTCGACAGCCCAAGGCGATTTTGTTGTTGACGTCTGCCTCAAACCAACACAGGCCCGCATGAAAAAACATGTCACCTATGGTGTTGTCAACAAACCCACCCTCCCTCCGGGTAAGGTCGTCAAGAAAGAGCCGGTGCGGGAAAACGAACCGGCGGCCCAACCGGAAGCATCGTTGCAAAAAGAGGAACCGGTTGAGGAATCCCCTGGGAACAACACCCCGGAAGAACGAATTGAGAAAATGAAAGCCGTCCTCAAAAAAATCATACGGACCCGCGATGAGATTCAGCACAATCTTGATGCCAACCCCTTCATGCAAATCGACAAAAGAAAAGAACAAAAAAAATTGCTTTACGCATACGATAACAAGATACGAAGACTAAAGCTCGATATTTCAACGGCACGCATGTTGGCCTCCCTGGAAGAAACAGGGGAAAATCTCACCATCAAGCAACACTTTCAGGATCATGTCAGAAAGAATAAATAGAACCCGAAAGAAATCAAACGTATCAATGACCAAAAGCAAAAACTTGAAAAGAATACGGGAAGTCAAGGGGGTAATTCATATTTCCCTGGGTCTCTTTTTTCTGCTCTGTTTGCTTTCCTACTCTCCTGCCGATCCCTCATTCACACACTATATTGCCGATAAAGGCAACGTCGACAATTTAATCGGCCTCCTCGGATCCTACACTGCGGACTCTCTCATCCGTCTGCTGGGCTGGAGCGTCTTTTTTTTGCCCCTGCTTCTGTTCATGGCCGCTTATCGATACCTGACCGATGAAACCTTCCGGATCAAATTCCTGCATCTGATGGGCATAACCGGCCTTGTGTTTTCAACCTCGATCATCGTGCATGTGGCTCTGGGAAATCGCCTCATGTTCGGTATCGAACTCCCTTCCGGAGGATTCTTGGGGTTATGGGTTTTTTCGCTGCTCGACAATCGTCTCAATATTGTCGGAACCATCCTGATCGCCACATCGATTTGGTTCATATCCCTCATGATCATGAGTAATTTTTCCGTTGTTTTCACGGCACAAATACTTTCCCGCGTATCCGTTTTTTTCTGGCTCAGGATACATAGGATCTTCTCAAGCCTGCGAAATCGTTTCAATCGCACGAAAAAATCTCGCAGCGCAAGGGAAATGCCTCCAAAAATTGCCACCCCCACGGAAACACCCCCCCCCAAACCGTTTCCGGCTCCGGAAGAATCAAAAAAAACAGAACAGGTTCCCTTTGATTTCGTTCTGGAACGAGGCGTTTTTCGTCTCCCCCCTCTGAGTCTCCTGAATGAAATGCCTCATAAAAACATGAGAGTGAAAAAAGAAACCCTGATCGCCAATTCACGAATTCTCGAGAAAAAACTGGCCGATTTCGGTGTCGAAGGCAAGGTGGTCGAGGTTCGTCCCGGTCCGGTGATCACCATGTACGAACTCGAACCGGCCCCCGGCGTTAAAATCGCCAAGATCACAACGTTGACGGATGACCTGGCTCTCGCCCTCCGCGCTCCAAGTATCCGGATCATCGCTCCTATTCCGGGGAAAGCGGTTGTCGGTGTCGAGATCCCCAATCCAGAGCGTGAATCTGTTTATCTGAAGGATGTCCTGGACAGCGACCACTTCATCCACAGCACGGGCCGATTGCCCATCGCCCTGGGAAAGGATATTGTCGGGGCTCCCGTGATTGCCGACTTGATCAGGATGCCTCACCTTCTCATCGCCGGCACCACCGGTTCAGGCAAAAGTGTCTCCTTGAATGCCATGATCTGCAGCATCCTGTTCAGGGTCCCCCCCGACGAGGCCAAGTTCCTCATGATCGACCCGAAGCGCCTGGAACTGGCGGCCTATGAGGGCATACCGCACCTGCTCCACCCGGTGGTCGTGGACCCGAAAAAAGCCTCTCAGGTCCTTAAATGGACCGTTTCGGAAATGGAACGCCGCTACCAGATGATCAGCACCCTGGGGGCGAAAAGCATCGACATGTTCAACAAGATCCTGGAGCGGAGGGCTGTGGAAACGGGAAAGGAAACCATGCCCGATCCGACAAACCCCTGGATGAACGAGGGCGTGTCCGGGGAAAATGAAGATGAGGAAACCCTGCTTCCGGTGGCACAGGATGCAGCGCTTCCCTCTATGCCCCTGCAGAAGCTTCCCTATATCATCATCGTAATCGACGAGTTGGCGGATTTGATGATGGTTGCCCAGCGAAATGTCGAAGAATCCCTGGCCCGTCTTGCCCAAATGGCGCGTGCAGCGGGAATTCACCTGATTCTCGCCACTCAGCGCCCTTCGGTGGATGTCATTACGGGCTTGATCAAGGCCAATTTCCGCACTCGTATTTCCTTTCAGGTTTCATCCAAAGTTGATTCCCGCACGATCCTGGATGACCACGGGGCCGAGAAATTGTTGGGCGCAGGCGACATGCTTTTCATCCCCCCCGGCACATCCCGCTTAACCCGGATTCATGGAGCCTTTGTGTCGGATAAGGAAATCAATCGGATCGTTGAATTTGTCAGGAAACAGGCGAAACCTGTATACGATGAATCCATCACGGCGGAAATACCGGATGAAGAAGAACCCGGACGGGACGATAGGGAATTTGACGAGAAGTACGACGAGGCCGTGGAACTGATCACGGATCTCGGGCACGCATCGATTTCCCTTGTTCAGCGATATCTGAAGATAGGCTATAACCGCGCAGCCCGTATCATCGAGCAAATGGAACGGGAAGGGATCGTGGGCCCCTCCGATGGGGTCAAACCTCGTAAGGTTTTGGCTCGCAAAGTTTCCAGATGATGGGGAAAAAACTACACATTGTCAGTCTTGGCTGTCCGAAAAATCTGGTCGACTCGGAGGTGATGGCCGCCTCGTTGGAAGAGGCGGGTTTTTCGATTACCGATCATGAGGAGGAAGCGGAAGTCCTGCTTCTCAATACCTGCGCCTTCATTCTGCCGGCTAAAGAAGAATCGATCGAGGAAATCCTGCGCCTCGCCCAGTGGAAAACCGTCGGCCCATGCAGGCATCTCGTCGTAACGGGCTGCCTGCCCCAGCGCTACGGTCGGGAAATAGCCCGGGAATTGCCTGAAGTGGATCTTTTTCTGGGTACGGGCGAGGTGGACGGGATCGCCGATCACATCCAGAAACTTGTCGCCTTGAGACAACCGATGCAGCAATGCATCGTGCATAAACCGACTTTTCTCATGACGGCATCTCACCGCAGGCTGATCTCCACCCCTTTTTACAGCGCCTACCTGAAGATTGCCGAAGGATGCTCCAACCACTGCTCCTATTGTGTCATTCCCTCGGTCCGTGGGCAAGCCCGCAGCCGCACGATCGAGGACATCCACCGGGAGGCTCTGGAATTGGTTCGCAACGGTGTACGGGAATTGATCATCACGGCCCAGAACACCACCGCCTACGGCCGGGATCTGCCGGGGAAACCAACCCTGCCGGATCTGCTGAGGACGCTCGGCAAAATCGTCGATCTTCGTTGGATACGACTCCTCTACACATACCCATCCGAATTGACGGATGATCTTTTTTTCACCATGGCCCAAGAAAAGAAAATTTGTCCCTACATCGACATCCCGGTCCAGCACATCGACGACGAGATCCTCCGCCTGATGCACCGTCGCGGAGGCAGCGAATTCATCCGGAATGTGATCCGCCGGGCCCGGGAGATCATTCCCGACGTGGCCCTGAGGACCTCCTTGATCGTCGGGTTTCCGGGTGAAACCCCGGCACGTTTCCGGAGGCTTTTACATTTCATCGATGAGGCCCGCTTTGACCATCTGGGGGTCTTTACTTATTCTCCCGAAGAGGGAACGGAGGCCCGGTCCTTCCCCAATCCGGTGTCGGAAAAGACCAGGAAAAGGAGGAAGGCCGCCATCATGGAGGAACAGGCACGCATTTCCGGTGAAATCGGGCAAACCCTCATTTCGTCGGTACAGGAAGTTTTGGTGGAAGGGCGCAGCGGCATGCCGGCATATCCCTATAT
>JAAYKM010000050.1 GCA_012522415.1 Deltaproteobacteria bacterium
CCGTCGTCTTCCCCGCGCTCCCCGTAATGCCGATAAAGGTGACCTGATCGAGCCCCCGGCGACGCCGGATCGCGCGAAAATACCTGACCTTGCGTTTAAGCCTCCTGATAAACATTTTTATGCCCCACATGTTTTCCTGATTAAAGCAGGTTCTCTTTGTAGAAAACAGAACCTTTGTTTTCCATCACATGAGAATGAGGATCGCGTGCAATCGAGAACGGCCGGTAAAAAATAAAGAGACAAGACATTTTATGCCTCCAGGATGTTCCGTTCTTCGTTTCCGTTCTTCTTCCGTTCCCGGCCAATCTGTTTCCTCAGGAGGTCCCCGGCCATGGCCGAGGCTTTCTCGATCATGTCCGAAAGGGCTCTCTTCTCTACCATGGAGTTGCGGAGAACGACGTTTCGGGCCTTGGCCTTTTCTCCCGACGCTCTGATGCCGAGGCGCACCCGGGTGATCTCGATGGCGCCCAAAGCGGCAATCACGGACCGGACTCCTCTGTGCCCGCCATCACCCCCCGTTGTTTTTATCCGTACATCGCCGAGGGACAGATCGGCATCGTCATGAACAATCACGCAGTGCGCCGGATCACCGCCCACGCGTTCCAGGAAACGCCTGATCATCGCGCCGTTGTTGTTCATCGGCGTTTGCGGCTTGAACAGGAAAAAGGCGGTCCCGTTTATCTGCGTCCGGCAGACCAGGCCTTCCGGTTGGCGCTGCCAGCCGCTTTCCGCTTGCCGAGCCAGCGCATCGAGGACACGGAAGCCCAGGTTGTGCGGCGTGTTGCGGTACAAAAACCCGGGATTGCCCAGCCCGGCAACGACAAAAACAGCCGACCCGGACCGCAAAGGCATGGGAGGAAGCAACAGGGTGGTACGGGAAGGTTTATGAAGTTTTGAACAAGAACCGCAGAACCGCATTCTATCACACCCGTCTCTCCAGCACGCGATCGGCTTCACCCGGTTGAGGATAAGACGGACCAGATGATCGGCTTTGTGAGAGCCTTTGAGCAGGACCAGGTCCCCCCGTTTCAGCTCATCTTGCAGATAAAGGGCCGCGTGGTATATATTGGGGAAGGCCTGGATGGAGGTGTCCCGCTCATGCCGCCGTGCCCGCAAGGCGCGGTACGCGTGGGGGCCGACGACCACGACGAGATCCGCGCCTTCTCGGGTCATGCGGCAGAAGTTTTTATACTGCGCGGTCTGGTTTCCGGGGAAGTCTGAAAGAGTTCCCACCACGGCAACCTTGCGCGGGGCGTCCGCTTCCCGCAGAAAATCGAGAGGCGCCTGAAACGACCAGGCCGGGGCTTTGATGTCATCCCGGATGAACACGATCCCGTCTTTATCGGGAACGATCTGCATACGCCCTTCATATGGGAGAACGGCGCCAATGGCCGCAATCGCCCTTTCAAGGGGCAATCCCGCCGCCAGGGCGATCCCGAGGGCGGCCAGGGTCGGCAGGGCCATATGGACCCCGTGCAATTGGGTCCGCGCTTCATACTCCCTTCCCCGGTATGACAGCAGAAGGGTCAGGGGTTCCGGCCATCGGGACCGTGCCTCCAGCAGGCGCAGATCCGCCCTTTCATTCGATCCGAACCAGATGACGTGCCGTTTGCAGCGTTCTCCCATCTCTCTCACCAGGGGGTCGTCGATGTTCAACACGGCGGTCCCGTCCTGCGGCAGGGCCAGGACCACCTTCTCCTTTTCCGCGGCGATGGCCTCCTTGCTTCTGAATGCACTGTAGTGATCCAGACCGATCACGGTGATGACAGCGATTTTCGGCATGACCAGCCTGACAGGCAGATCCAGGTCACCGGGTTGGGCGGTTCCCATTTCCACGATACAGTAACGATCGCTGGTGCCGGTTTGTAATATAAGTTTGGCGATAGGCTCAGCCATGTTGTTTCCGCTTGTCTGCCGATAGGGTCCGGACTCGGCGAGGGTTGCGGCGGCCAGATCGGTGGCCGTCGTCTTCCCCGCGCTCCCCGTAATGCCGATAAAGGTGACCTGATCGAGCCCCCGGCGACGCCGGATCGCGCGAAAATACCTGACCTTGCGTTTAAGCCTCCTGATAAACCTTCTCATGTTCCTTTTCATGTTCCTTCATGCCCCACATGTTTTCCTGATTGAAGCAGGTTCTCTTTGCAGAAAACAGAATCGTTGTTTTCCATTGCTTGCCAGCCTGCTAATTGAAACGAAGCATGGTGTACCGCCGACACATAAGAATAAGGGTCGCGTGCAATCGAAAGGGGTTCCGGCCATCGGGACCACGCCTCCAGCAGGTGCAGCTCCGCTTTTTCATCTGATCCGAACCAGATGACATACCGTTTGCAGCGTTTCCCCATCTCCCTCACCAGGGGGGCGTCGATGTTCAACAGGACGGTCCCGTCCTGGGCAGGGCAAGGCGACCTGATCGAGCCCCCGGCGATACCGGATCGCACGAAATGATATGACCCCGCGCTTACTTCCTCTGAGAAATCGCATGATAACTTTTTTCATGACGATCCATTTTCTCCTGAATACCAGAAAGCCTCTTCTCACGTGCGTTTCCATTAACAGAAAACCATCACGCTGTCATCCTTTCGTTGTGGGCCCTGAAACCGACGGCTCTATCTGACGGGAATCTAATCCCTTGGAAAAGATAAGGCAACCTGGGTGAGTCGACGGCTTCATTGGCGTTTTCAACGAAAGACCGGATGGTCCGATAGCGTGACTCTCAGCGTGTCCATTTGTTCATTCCGCATATTCCGGGCCAGATATGTAGAGATCGCCAATCCATCCTTTCATAGGGTGCCTCAATGGAAATAAACGGGTAAATGGAGGGCATGGGATGCAGAGTGGCTCCACCGAGCTGATGGCCTTCAATCAACGGGGGGTGTCATATTCGGCTCCTCGCAAAACTAAAAATCCTTTCGAATCGGTATTGCAGAACCTGCAAACCCTCCTCACCAAGGTTCGGATCGTCAACAAACAAGACGATGAAGCGATTGTTTTTGCCCAAGATGACAGGCCCATTCGTTAAAGTTGTGTTTCCCATAATGCCGGTGTGAAATTTTCCATCTTAATGGGATCAGTCTGTTGCAGATGTCATGTTTGTCGGATGAAATCATACTACACCGCCCGAAGGGCCTCGGTAATTATCATCCGTGAGGCCCGGAATGCCGGGAGGAAGCCCCCAAGAAAGCCCATGATCAGAGAGAACGTCAGGGCCTGGGCGGCAATATCCGGCGTCAGGGTAAAACGGAAGGCCAATTCCGAAAAGGTCTGAAAATTGATGGTGGAGATGGTGAGAAACTGCATGAAACCTGCGCAGAAGAGTCCCATGCAGCCGCCGAACAGTCCGAGCAGAAGTGATTCCATCAAAAACGCCGCCAGAATGTGACGTCGCCCGAAACCCAGGGCCCGCAGGGTACCGATTTCCGCCGTGCGGGTGGCGACGGAGGCGTACATGGTGATCATGGCGCCGATGATGGCCCCCAGAGAAAAAATGACCGTAAGGGAAATGCCCAGAATACGGAGAAATTTTGCCATGATTTCGGATTGTTCCTCGTAGTAGCGGGTTTCCCGTTTCATTTCGAGATCAAGTCGGGGATCGGTTTCGATGGTCTTTTTGACGACGTTCAGTTCTTTCGCGTTCCGAAGCTTGAAGGTGATGGATGAATATACAGGACGGCGGAAAGCCTGCATGACCTGGTCCACATCCGCCCAGATTTCGGAGTTGAAGCCCGAGTTTCCCGCATCGAAAATTCCGACGATCTGCCAGTGTCGCATGCCTGCGTAAAGTTCCTCGTAGAGCCCGCCGCCCTTGAAGCGTCGGGCAATGCTCGCTCCCGCAAGCATTTCGTTCGATCCCGGCCGGGGCAGTCGTCCGGCCACGAGCTTCACCTGGGGACGGAGCAGCAGGGCACGGTTCGTGGTGCCTCTGATGGATACATGGGAGGGGTTACCCGTGTACCGCTTTGGCAGACTGATGAGCACCAGGACTTCCTTGAGAACCAGCGGAACACCTTCCCGGCCGAAGGCGATTCCGGGCAGTGTGCTCACGATGGCCGCCCGGCTGCGTTCGATGCCACTTTGAACCTCAGAGACCGAACCCTTCCGGATCACGATGGCGTTATCGTAAGAGCCCGTTTTGATGAGGGTTTCTTCCAGTCCTCGGGCCAGCATCAAAATGGCGGCGAAAACAAAAACGACCAGGGCCATACCCGAGACGGTGAGCGTTGTCGTCAGCCGTCGTGCCCACAGGTTACGGAGGCTGTAGGAAATCAGAGCGAGCATCAGCCAATTCTCCGGAGGCCGTCAGCGATACGAATGGCGATGGCCCGCTGAACGGGAACGACCGACGCCAGAATCGCGACGGTCAGGGAAGAGCCCAGAGCCATAAGAAGCGAGGCTGTTTCCACCTTGAAGACGGGAAAATACATGCCCAGGCTCTGTTTGAAAGCCATCGCCGCCGGGAAGGACAGGATGACGCCGCAGCAGTATCCGCATAGGGAAATGATAACGGATTCTCCGGCGATCAGGCCGCCGATGGCCCATGCGCCGAACCCCAGGGTTTTTAGGATGGCGTATTCTCCGATTCGTTCTCGTGTCGTCATGGCCATGGTGTTGGCCACCACGGCCAGCATGATGATGATGACGACGAACGAGACAACTTCAATAGCCGTAATGATGGCGCCGCTCATGGCGATAAATCCCTGCTGGAAGGCTTTCTCTGTTTCCGTCAGCGTCTCCGCCCAGGAATTCCTGAAGTTTTCATCGATGGCTTCGCTGATTGCGCCCGAAAGATCGGGCGTTTTGACGCCGATCATGTAAAACCCGACTTCGTCCGCACGAGAGGGGGCTGCTTTTTTCATTGTTTCGTTGAGGTAATCCCAGTGAAAAAAGAACTGGGCTTCATCTACGGAATTTGTTTTTCCATGATAGATTGCCCGCAGGGTAAAATCCCAGTTGCCGGGATAGATGGTGCCCCTAAGGGTAATCATGTCACCGATTTTCCAGCCGTATTTCGCTGCCAGCTTTTTCCCTGCCGCACAGGCCTTTCGGTCCTTCAAAAAAATGTCACGTTCTTTGGGGGGCAGAACATACTCCGGGTAAAGCTCCAGGTAGGTCCTCGCTTCCACGGCGAAATTGGCGAAGAAATGCTTTTCGTCGATGTAAATGCCACCGAACCAGTTGCCGTAGGAAACCAGTCGGACACCGTCGATCTGCCGAATGCGATCCTTGTAGGACAGGGGCAGGGGGAAAATGATGGACACGGCATTGCGTGAAACGAGACGGCTGGCGGAGGAGGCATCGACGCCGACGTGCCAGGCGCCGACAAGCGTTCGGAGCATGACAAAGGCGAGGATGGCGATGGTAATACTCAGTATGGTCAGAAACGCACGGAACTTGTGACGAAAGGCGTTCTTAAACAGGAGTCTGACAATCAGCATCGGTCAAGACTCCTTTCTCGAGATGACGGATAGTCTGGGCGCGCCGGGCGGCTCGGGGATCGTGGGTGACCATGATGATCGTTTTTTTCGACTCCTCGTTCAGCCGGGCCATCAGGTTCAGGACGTCTTCAGCGGAACGACGGTCCAGGTCTCCTGTCGGTTCGTCCGCCACCAAGATGGCCGGATCAGTAATGAGTGCTCGGGCAATGGCGACCCGTTGTTGCTCGCCACCGGAGAGTTGGTGCGGGCGGTGAGCCATCCGATCGCCGAGGTTCACCACGTGCAGGGCCGTTTCGACATGTTGTTTCCGTTCTCGAGCCGTCAGATGGGTGAGGTGCAGGGGCAATGCAACGTTTTCATAGGCCGTCAGCACCGGGATCAGGTTATAGAACTGAAAGATGAAGCCCACATGCCCAGCGCGCCAGATAGCCAGATCCGTTTCCGACAGGGAGGTGATATCCACTCCTTTTACGCGGATGGCACCGCTATCCACCCGGTCGATGCCGGCGATGAGGTTCAAGAGGGTACTCTTCCCCGATCCGGATGGACCCATGAGGGCGATAAATTCTCCTTCACCGATGCCCAAGTTAATGTCCTCGAGAACTGGAATGGTGTACGGACCCCGCCGGTAGGATTTCCTGACATGCTCAATGTCGACAATGATCGGCTGCTTGTCCATTATCTTTCGTTGATGGTGATGGTCGTGCCGGTCTTCAGATTTCGGGGAGGGTCTATGACAACCCGTTCGCCTACGGTTAGACCGCTGGTGATTTCGACGAAATCGCCTAGGACGAGACCTGTCCGGAGAGGTACCTCGGTAACCTGCCTGCCGTTGATGCGGAAGGCGGATACCCGGTTGTCGGCACGGCGCAGAGCGCTCAGGGGGATCGCCGTGCGGGGCGCCTGGTCTCCGGGGGCGATGGGCCTGTCGAGGAAGGAGACCCTGGCGCTCATCTCCGGCAGGATTCGGGGATCCGATTCGATAAATTTTACTTTTACAAGGATACTGGCCTTGGCCCGGTCCGCCGTGGGCACGATCATGTGAATGGTCCCTCGGAAACGGTCTTTCGGCAGGGCATCCAACTGGATTTCACAGGGTTGGCCGGGTTTGATTCGGGAGACGTTGGATTCGGACACATCCGCCTCGATGACCAGCGACCCCAGATCCGCAATGGTCACGACGGCCGCCTTGGCATCGGCGGCGGCGCCAATGGGGGTAACGATGTCCCCAATATCGGCGTTTTTCGTCAGAACAACGGCATCGAATGGCGCTCGGATCCGGGTGTATTCAAGGGCGACATTGGCCCCGTCAAGGGCGGCCTCCGCTGCCGTCACCGCCGCTTTGGCGGAAACCTTCCTAGCAGAAGCGTCCTTGTATCGGGCTTCGGCCAGGTCGAATTCGGCCTGGGAAACGACCTGACGGGCCAGGAGCTGTTTTTTGCGTTCATAATTGAGAGTGGCTTCATGCAGATCCGCCTGAACCTGGGAAACCCGGGCTCCGGCCACGGCTAGGTTCGCCGCTGCCTGTGCTCGGGCAGCCGATACATCCTCGTGCTCCAGAGTGGCGATGATCTGGCCCTTTTTCACGGGATTGCCCTCCTCCACCGCGAGGGAGACCAGACGTCCCGTTATCTTGGACGCAACGGCGGCTTTCCTCTGAGCGACGACATAGCCGCTGGCGTTCAAAAGGCTGTAGGTCTGTGTGGGATAGATCCGGCTGACTATGGCCACGTCAACAGGAACGGATGGCCGCAGGATACCCGCGGCGTACAGGATGACAAACAGGAACATCAGGGCGGCAGCAACTACCAGGTAGATGAATTTCCTGCGTTTTTTTCGGATAAAAGTCTTGGCCTGCGGGTCGATCTTCAACCGGGACAGGTCGTCCGTCATGCTGTCCCCTCCTGAGGTATTTCATGAATGGCAAGCCATACGGTGGTTTGTTCCGGTGCGGTCCAGTTGACCCGGTGTTTTTCATGGGGTTTGATCAGAATGTAGTCTCCGGGAACAAGCAGGCGTTCTTCCTCTCCGGCAAACTGCAGCCCCGCCGATCCCTGCAGGAGTAGAACCCATTCCGCGTGATCCTGATCGTACCAAAATCCCGGTGGCGAGGCCTGTCCCCTTGAACAGATCCGTTCCACACGGTAAGTCTGACCCCGGAACAGTTCCTCGAAAAACTCCGCCCTCCCCTTACTTGAAGGGAGTGAAAAAAGATTGCCCGCCCCATGGTCGTCCGACATGATCAGCGTGTCCTCATTCAGCAGTGTTTATGCGTCCGGACCGGTTCTTGAGAGGATCCAGATCGTGACAACTATACTGAATGGATGCTTCAAGCGTCAAGGCCATTTGGAGGGGACCGCCCCCTATTTTCTTGAAATGGTTTGCAAATCATGACCCCATACAGGGTTGCCTCAATACCGAACAGGAAAATAAATATATGATCGTCCCGGCCGGATTTATGGAGCGGATTTATCGGGGCCGTTTCAATCTGGCCTTGTACCCTGTTCAGTTGCACGCAATCGAAGCCGATCGAGTAGACCACAAGATCCATGTCTATCGTTATCTTGTTGCAGTCTATCCTCAGACGATCTGGCGGTTTTTGCCCAACTAGATCCACAGAAACCGGGTTATATGCTTGATTCTATGATGGAAACGATCCGGGAAAGGGGCAGGATGATCCGGATGTGTCGAAGAGGGAATTGAAGGACAGCTCCACGGCGATGATTCGCCTCAGGGCTATGCGGGTGCCCCGGCGAAACTTCCGGGGGCAAGGGGGGGAGGGTTCAAAGTCGCCCTGACGGTGCTCCGCTACGGACCACATGAGGCGTGCAGATGCATCGTGGGGATGACACTGATCTGTTAGTTCTCCGGTGACCAGAAACCCACTGGTTTGTTATGGGGTGAAAAAGGTTTGGTAGATCATGGCCTGTCCGGGGTGACGGCGCAGGGGACAATTTAGGCGTTTTTTCACGGTTTGATGCGCGCAATGAGGAAAGCCCTTATTTTATTAAAGAATTATTTTGTGGTACCCGGGGGAAAATCATTGCAATTTTCATCGTTATTGGGTAGATGGAGTAGCGACATTTGCTGAATGTGTAAAAGTGTTAAAGTCTTGTGACCGTGCTGGAGGACAGCAATGCGATTGATACCCCGGGAGGAAAAGTTTTTCGACCTGTTTGAGGAACTGGCCGATAAAATCGAAGAGGGGGCCAAGGCCTTCCTGGAAATGGTAAATCATTATGATGATTTCGATTTAAAACTGCCACGGTTGAAAAGTATCGAACACGAGGCGGATATCATTACGCACACCACCTACGCGAAAATGCACAAGACCTTTTTGACGCCCCTGGATCGGGAGGATATTTACGCCCTCGTCAACAAGATGGACAGCATTCTCGATATGACCGAAGCCACGGCGGTTCGAATGTCGCTCTTTCATATCAAGGCTCCTCGCCCGGAAATTATCGAACAGGCCGTCCTTTTGGTTGAAGCAACGAAAAAGGTCAAAATTCTCGTCCAGGGCCTGCGGAATATGAAGAATGCCCCCCAGATTCTCGAGGCCTGTGTGGAGATCAACACCATCGAAAACCAGGGTGACTCCCTGTTGCGCAACGTTATGGCAAAACTCTTCGAGCAGGAAACGAATCCCATAGAATTGATCAAGTGGAAGGATATCTTCGAGCGTTTGGAAGAAGCTCTGGATGTATGCGAGGATGTTTCGAATATTGCCGAAGGCATTGTTCTGAAAAATGGTTGATTCCCTTTATTTTGTTATATTTCTCGTCTTCGTGGCGCTTGTCTTCGATTTCCTGAACGGTTTTCATGATTCGGCGAATGCCATTTCAACAGTCGTGTCAACGCAGGCGCTGCCCCCGAAATACGCTGTCCTGTGGGCCGCGTTTTTTGAATTTTCAGCCGTGTTCTTTGTCGGCGTCAAGGTGGCCAACACCATCGGGACCGGCATCGTTGATCCGGAAATCGTCAATGACCTTCTGATATTGTCGGCTTTGGGGGGTGCCATTATCTGGAATATCATTACCTGGTATTTCGGCCTTCCCAGCAGTTCGTCCCATGCCCTGATCGGAGGGATAATCGGCGCGGCAATCGTCAAGGCCGGCTTTGGTATTCTGGTCTGGCACGGCATTGTCAAGATCACCTTGTTTATCGTTTTGTCCCCGGCTATCGGGCTGATCTTGGGGCTTGTGATCATGGTCATTGTGCTGAATGTGAACCGCCGTTCCTCCGTGGGAACTTCGATGCGTACTTTTCGCAAACTTCAGCTGATATCGTCGGCGGTATATTGCATGGGCCACGGCGGCAACGACGCACAGAAGACCATGGGGATCATCGCCATCATTCTGTACAGCCATGGTCTGCTGGGGCCGACTTTTCATATTCCGATGTGGGTCATCGTGACCTGTTACGTCGTCATTTCCCTGGGGATCATGTCCGGAGGCTGGCGCATCGTCAAAACCATGGGGACCAAGATCACCAAGCTTGAACCGCTGGGCGGCTTCTGTGCAGAGACCGCGGCCGCCATATCCATTATCGGCGCGTCTCTGGGGGGCATTCCCGTCAGCACGACCCACACCATTACAGGCGCTATTGTAGGCGTCGGCGCGACGAAAAGGCTGACGGCCGTTCGCTGGGGCGTCGCCGGCAATATTGTCTGGGCCTGGATTTTGACGATTCCCATGTCAGCGCTGATTGCCGCGTTTCTTTACCTCTGTCTACAGGTTGTTTTTTAAAAGGTCTATCGGCTTTTAAAAACGAGAGGTTTGTACCGTGTATTACATGTTCATGGTGAAAGGTTCTTCCGTATTCCCGTCACGGCCGTAACGGATTTCTCGGGAAGCAGCAGGTATTCCGGTGTGATTGCGACGCCAATTTCCTGCATTTTTAATACCGTGTAGAGCAACGGCTGATTTTCCAGGGCAAAATCACCATAACCTGAAGAGAAACGCCGATCCAGCAGAACCTTCCCTTCCCGCACCAAGTCCCGGCGGGCATAATCCATGAGCCAATCCAGCGCGCCTTCAGCCATCTCGCTCGCTGTCGCGTCGAAGACCACCGCCCGGGCAACAGCATCCGCCGCCATATCGGCCCGGATAGCGGCCATGACCGCTTCCCCCGCCGTCGCCCCCAAAAGCAACGCTTCATCACAGTCGCGCAGAAATCTGGCGAGATGCCTCGTCTCCAGGCGAAGCTCTCTTCCCAGGATGACAGATCCGTCTTCCCTGCCGTAGATCGGCAGACGGGTCATCACGCCCCGCAACTGAATCAGAGCCAGGGCCTCATCGATATGCTGGTCAACCTGTTGTGCCTGCTGGGGCGTGATGTGGGTGATGTCACGGCGATAACCCAGACGCCGGTAAATTTTCTGTACTGGTGGGGTAATCCTGATGGTGTGAAATACCATGCCACACCTTCCTGTTGATCGGCAAAGCCGACCGGCAACCGGAAAGGCCGGATGGCGGTCGGTCGCGTGATTCCTGGTCAGGCTGATGCCGCCTGTTTTTTCATGATGTGATTCAGCAGACCGCCGTCGGCGATCAGTTCCTGCATGAAGGGCGGAATGGGCGTGATCTTGAGCGATTCATCTTCCGTACCGGAAATGGTAATGAGCCCTGTATCACCGTTTACCGAAACAACGGCTCCTTCTTCGACTTTCCCGTAAAGTTCCTTCGACTCAAAAATGGGGAGACCCATATTGAAGGCATTCCGATAAAAAATACGTGCAAAGCTCTTGGCAATAACGCAGGCTACCCCGGCAGCCTTGATGGCGATGGGGGCATGTTCCCTTGAAGAACCGCAACCAAAGTTTTCACCTGCCACAATAATGTCCCCGGGCTTTACCTTTTTGGGGAAATCGGGATCGGCGTCCTCCATGCAGTGGGAAGCGAGGCTAGCATGGTCCGTCGTGTTCAGATAACGGGCCGGAATGATGGCGTCCGTATCGATATTGTCACCGAACTTCCAAATCTTTCCTTGAAATTTCATCATCTTTTTCCTTCTGCGTAAGAGAAATTAGTTCAATTCATCCGGTCCCGCAAGCCGGCCCAGGACGGCGGATGCGGCGGCCACGGCCGGATTGGACAGGTACACCTCACTGCCGGGATGGCCCATCCGGCCGACGAAGTTCCGGTTGGTTGTCGCCACGGCCCGTTCGCCTTGGGCCAGGATGCCCATGTGACCGCCCAGGCAGGGACCACAGGTAGGGGGACTGATAATGGCGTTGGCGTCCATGAAAATGTTCATAAGCCCCTCGTTCATCGCCATCCTGTACACCTCTGGTGTTGCCGGGATGATCAGGAGCCGTACATGAGACGCAGCTTTCCGCCCCTTTAGTACCTGGGCGGCCACCCGCAGGTCCTCGATTCGGCCATTCGTACAGGAACCGATCACGGCCTGGTCGATCCGGATGTCACCGACGCCGCTGATACCTCTCGTATTCGACGGCAGATGAGGAAAAGCCACCTGAGGTTCGATTTTACTGCAGTCGATCTCGATCGTCTCAACGTATGCTGCGTTCGCATCGGAGGCATACTGCGTCCAGGGACGTTTGGCGCGAGGCTTTACGTAGGCCCGGGTGATATCGTCGCAGGCAAAAATGCCATTTTTAGCTCCCGCCTCAATGGCCATGTTGGCCATGGACATCCGGTCCGCCATGCCGAGTGCCGTAACCGTCTCGCCGGTCATTTCCATGGCTTTGTAAAGGGCCCCGTCGACGCCGATTTTGCCGATTATAAAGAGAATCAGATCCTTTCCCGACACCCAGGGATTAAGCTTGCCGTACAGGATGAATTTCATCGATTCAGGCACCTTGAGCCAGGCCTTGCCGGTCAGCATGGCCGCGGCCAGATCCGTGCTCCCCACGCCGGTGGCGAAAGCGCCCAAGGCGCCGTAGGTGCAGGTATGGCTGTCCGCACCGATGACCAGATCGCCAGGAAGAACGATGCCCTTTTCCGGCAAAAGCGCGTGCTCGACACCGACCTCACCTCCTTCGTAATAATGGGTGAGCGCCTGTGAATGGGCGAATTCCCTTACAAATTTACATTGCTGTGCCGAATCGATGTCTTTGTTCGGCGTAAAGTGATCCGGGATCAGGACCACCTTGTCCCTGTCGAAAACCGTTTTCCCTCCAGCCTTCTCGAATTCTTCAATGGCGATGGGAGCGGTAATGTCATTTCCCAGAGCAATATCCACGCTGGCATCGATGAGCATCCCTGGATGCACTTCCGCCAGGCCAGCGTGCGAAGCGAGGATTTTTTCCGTAATCGTCATGCCCACGGCATCTCTCCTGTATTTATTTCCCTTGCAGCACGTACCCGGCGATCAGGTTGCCCACGTCACTGGTGCCCATACCCATATTGCCTGCTTCCATCGATTTGAGGTCTTCTCTGATTGCCTTCTGGACGGCGTCTTCGATCATCAGTGCCGCCCTGTCCTCCCCTAGGCATTCCATCAACATTGCGCCTGCGGTGATTGCCGCCAAGGGGTTGATGACGTTTTTCCCCGTGTATTTCGGGGCGGACCCGCCGATGGGTTCGAACATGGAGGTTCCATCGGGGTTAATGTTCCCTCCGCACGCGATTCCCATACCGCCCTGAATCATGGCCCCCAAGTCGGTGATGATATCGCCGAACATGTTGTCTGTCACGATGACGTCAAACCATTCGGGGTTTTTGACCATCCACATGCAGGTGGCATCCACATGGGCGTAGTCTGTTTTTATTTCGGGGTATTCCGGCGCGATCTCGTGGAAAGCCCTCTCCCAGAGGTCGAAAGCGTAGGTGAGCACGTTGGTTTTGCCGCAGAGAGTCAACTTGCGGTCCCTGTTGCGTTTTTTGGTATATTCGAAGGCATAGCGCAGGCACCGTTCGACGCCTTTTCTTGTATTGATTGATTCCTGAATCGCCACCTCGTCCTTGGTGCCTTTTTTCAGGAATCCACCGGCGCCGGCGTACAGACCTTCCGTGTTTTCCCGGACAACGACGAAATCGATTTCCTTCGGTCCCTTGTTCTTGAGGGGCGTGTCAACACCCTCGTATAGTTTTACGGGGCGGAGGTTGATGTACTGGTCCAGTTCAAATCGAGTCCGCAGAAGAATCCCCTTTTCCAGAATACCGGGTTTCACGTCGGGGTGCCCGATCGCGCCCAGGAAGATGGCCTTGAATTGACGCAGTTCATTCAGGACACTGTCCGGTAGAATTTCACCCGTTTTCTTGTAGCGCTCGCCGCCGATATCGTAATGGGTGTAACGCAGGGTGAAACCGAGGGCCTGTGCCGCCGCATCGAGAACCTTGATTCCTTCGGCAACGACTTCCGGTCCGGTCCCGTCTCCCGGCATGACCGCAACATTGTATTCTTTGCCCATATGAAGACCTCCTTGCGTGTGTTTTATTTTTTGCTTCTTTCCGAAACCATGTAGGGCCGTTTCTCAATATAGAGGGGAAAGAGGGCACCATCTTTTTCAGAGAAAAGGTTCATTGTCAACGGATATTCTTATCACAATCCATCTGTTTTTCCCGGAGCATGGTCAGTATGTCCTCAGGAATGTCCTGCGCTTTCAGGTGTTCCGGATCCGATGCATCGATACAGATTCGTTTTTCCATGCCTTCCGCAAGCAGGCTGTGATCCTCTGCCAAGACAATCCGCGTTTTGAGGGTGATCGTCTTCCTGCCGATCTCTTCAATTTCCGAGATTATTCGAATCTTGTCCATATATCGACCGGGTTTTATGTATGTACAGCGTGATTCCACCAGGGGAAACTGGAGGTGGCGGCAGTGCAGGAGCATTTTGTGATTCAGGCCGATCGCATCGAACATGAAATGATTCGTTGTGTCAATCCACTCATAATAGCGCGGATAATAGACTATACCGGCCGAATCCAGATCTCCCCATCCGATTTGCCTTTCCCGGATGAATTGAAACATCTTTAGCCCTCCACCACCTGCTTGAAGTCTTTTTTCAACCATTCCAGGCGGTTCAGGGCGTTGATGTAGGCTTTTGCCGACGCCACGATCACATCCGGATGGGCACCATCTCCAATGACGGAGCGGCCGTTGTAGCGTAACTGGACCGTCACCTCGCCTTGTGCGTCCGTACCGCCGGTGATTGCGTTGACGGCGTATTTGATCAGTGGATAGTCGGTTCGGGTGATTTTGCGGATTACAGTAAACGTCGCGTCCACCGGACCGATGCCAAAGCCGGCGTCTTGGAAAATTTCCTCGTCGATGGACATACGCATGGTCGCTGTCGGTATGGCAACGCTTCCAGAAACGACGTTCAAGTAATCCAGTTTGTACTTGTCTTCCGAACGAAACAGGTGTTCGTAGACAATTGCTTCGAGATCTTCGTCAAAAATATCCTTCTTGACGTCGGCCAATTCCTTGACCTTCGCCGTAATCTGGTTCAGCTGGTCACCGGTCAGGTTGAACCCCATGTTCTTCAGATGTTCACTGACCGCATGCCGTCCCGAATGCTTGCCCAAGACAATATTGCTGTCGGAAATGCCGACGGATTGGGGCGTCATGATTTCGTAGGTGATCTTTTCCTTGAGAAGACCGTCTTGATGAATTCCCGATTCATGGGCGAAGGCGTTTGCCCCGACGATAGCCTTGTTTGGCTGCACCGCCACACCGGTGATCTGGGTCAGAAGGCGTGATGTCTGATAAATATGGGGGGTCTTTATATTGGTCTTTAGACCGAAGA